>CAIZCB010000155.1 GCA_903931355.1 uncultured Pseudomonadota bacterium | reverse complement strand
TACGATGGGCCAGTGAAAATGCTGACTTCTTGTCCGTCTTGTGTTCAAGGTCTAAAACGCTATGAAGATGAGGTTGATCAGTTGGAAGTTGATTACATCGTGGTTGAAATTGCTCGTCATGTATTGGGCAAAAAATGGATGGAGTCCTACATCAAACAAGCGGGTAACGGCGGTATCGAGCGGGTTTTGCTCTAAATTGACTGATTATTTTGCGTCATTTGATTGGTTTTTTACTAATTGATGATGCAAAAAATTGCGCAAGATAATAACCATTATTAAAGTGTGTAAAAATGGTTAAGATATTGATAGTTATGATAAATTCAATTATTTCTATTGATTTTTTAAACCGCTTTAATTTTAGGGTAATGATTGCATCATTTTGGCTTTGTTAATAAATTTAAAAATCATGGTACGATTTAAAGGCTTTCAAGCAAAACCAAATTAAATTTACTCAATATTTTTAATAAGGTTATTAAAAATTTATAACTGACAGGACTGGTAATAATGAATTTAATGAAAAAAATTTTAGTTTCTTTGCTAATGACTACTGCATTAGTTTCTACATCTGTTTCTGCTAACGCAGATGGCAATGCAAAAGTTCGCGCAGCTGGCGAAACAACAATTGCTAAAGTTGAAGAAGCAATTGCTTTAGCAGAAAAAGGCGAGAAAGCAGAAGTATTAAAAGCGTTGGGCGATGTTCGTCAAGCACAAAAAGAATTCCGTTATGAGCAAACTGAGCGTTTACGTCAAAAAGCGGGCGATAAATTGAAAACAGCTAAAGAAGAAGTTGAAAATGGCGACGCTAACGCTATTAATTCTTTGAAAGCAACTTTGGCTTTCTACAAAGAAATGATGGTGATTTACTCAGCTGCTCACTAAGAGTGGTTAAGGTTTAGCGCTTAGCTAAACCAACGATAGACCGATTCCCGTGTTTTGCACGGGAATCACCCTCAAAAAATTCCCCGCAAAACCCCCAACACCAAAAACCTTCAATGCTTAGCGTTGCTTGAGATGCCATTAAATGGTTTACTGGCAAAAACCTCGCTGTGATTGAATGGAGTCCTTGCTTGTTATGAACCACACTGTCGATTTGGTCAAACAATTGTTTCCAAGTTTTGATGTCGCTGATGCTGCGCAAATTGTCAAAGCCTTAAACGTGGTCGATCAAGCTACCGCTCAATCTGCTAATCCCAGTGCCAATATTCGCCCTAAAGGTATTGACGTTGCGACAGTCTTGATGACCGCCCATATCGATTTGCAAACCATCCTTGCTGCTTTATTAAGCGATTCGCGCGTGGTCGGCTTTATCAGTGAACAGCAAATCAGCGAGCAATTTGGCGCTACGGTGGCGTCTTTAGTCAAAGATGTGGTGTGGTTGAACAAAGTCAGCATCTACAGCCCAGAAATGGCTAATCAGCCTAATCAATCAGAAACCTTGCGCCGAATGTTGCTGGCGATGACTCAAGATGTGCGAGCAGTGTTGATTAAACTGGCGTTTCGGATTCAGCGTTTACGCAATCTGCGTAGTGAAGATGAAGCCATTCAGAAGTTTATTGCCCGTGAAACTATCGACATCTACGCACCGTTAGCCAATCGCCTTGGGATTAGCCAGTTCAAATGGGAATTGGAGGATTTGGCGTTTCGCTACATTGATCCTGAAAACTATTTCTCCATCGCCAAATCTTTAGCCGATAAACGCGAGCAACGCCAAACTTGCATCCAAAGCTTTTTAGACACTTTGCGACAAAAGC
>CAIZCB010000154.1 GCA_903931355.1 uncultured Pseudomonadota bacterium | reverse complement strand
CAATGTGACTGGGCGAAATCAATATTCATTGAGTGGTAGTGGCGTGGGTATTAATGTTGGCTTTTCGGAAAACTTAACTCTACGTTGCTCTTGGGCTCAAAGTATTGGTAACAATCCAGGGCGAGCTAAAAATGGCAATAATAGCGATGGTTTGAATAATAATCAGCAGTTTTGGCTGCAATCAATTATTTCATTTTAAGTGTCGAAATCATGATGAATTTAAAGTTTAAAACCTGTTTTTTATTAATTTCAATTAATCAGTTAGTTTATGCTGACCCTAATCAAAATCAATTACCTACAGGTGGGCAAGTTACGCAAGGGATTGCTAGTATTAATCAGCTTGGTAATACGCTAACAATACAGCAATCGACTGATAAGATAGTTACTGAGTGGGGTAGTTTTAATATTGGAGAGGCGGCAGCGGTTAATTTTTTACAGCCCAATTCTAATAGTATCGCTTTAAATCGAATTACCGATCAGAATCCGAGCATGATTTATGGTCAATTAAATGCTAATGGTAATGTTTACCTGATTAATCCTAATGGCATTATTTTTGGGAAAAATGCTCAGATTGATACCAATGGCATTATCGCCTCAAGCTTGCAGATGAGTAATCAAGATTTTTTTAATAATACCAATATCTTTTCTCAGGGTTTGAATAGTGCTGCTGGAAAAATTGATAACCAAGGCAAGATTACCGGACATGGTGGGGTTGTCGCTTTAATTGCGCCACAAATTAGTAATAGTGGCCATGTTGTTAATGATGGTGGCTCTATTGCTTTGGCAGCTGGTGAAAAAGTAGGGTTAGATTTTTCAGGTGATGGTTTGATGACGGTTAAAGTAGATACAGCGGTTGTAAATGCTTTAATTGAGAATAAGGGCTTAATCCAAGCGGATGCTGGTACTGTCATTATGACCTCGCAAAGTGCCAATGCAGTTATGGATAGCGTGATAAATAATACCGGTCGTATTCAGGCTAAAACCATGCAAAATCGGAATGGCCGGATTGTATTGGATGCGGGTGGCACAGGTGTTACAACTACTTCGGGTTATATTGATGCTTCTTCAGGAGGTGATATTAACGCTAATAATCTAACTCAAACTGATGGCAGTATTATTGGCAATAATATGCAGTTTTCTAGTTTTAGCCAAACCGCTGGCGTTGTCGCAGCAGAAGGTAATCTTACTGTGGCAAAAAATTATTCCCAAACCGAGTTAGGTGGTATTAGTGTTGGTGATAATGTGACGATTAATAATTATTCTGGCGATCTTGTGTTAGGTAATTTAGCAGTTGGTGGGACATTAACTGTTAATGGTTTTGGTGGTGATATTGTCCAGGCAGAAAATACTCAGCTAACCATTGATGGTGTTAGTCGGTTCGATGCTAAGAACAGTGGTAATCCTTCTGATGTTTATTTAGATAGTGAAGGCAATAACTTTTTATCGGCAATCAATATTACAGGTAACAATTTGTTATTAGTGGCGGATAATTCCTTATTGTTAGGCGATATATCGGCTAATGGTTTTTTAGATGTGATTGCGGGTAATAATATTCGCCAAAATGATTCTGGCACTATTAGCGCTGTTGGCTCAGTGATTATGGGGTCTTTTGATGGCTTAATTACATTAAATCCAGGCAAATATCATTTTCAGAGTGATTCAGTGTTAGTAGACAGTGAGTCAATTGTAGAAAACATAGTCACATCCAGTGTAAATAATACTGAAGATGGTGTTAAAGAGGCCGATAGTGAGTTTGAACAAGGTGATAGTGTTGAATCGACTTCAGCGTTTTTAAATAGAGTTAGTCAATCGCCTGTTCATTATCGATAAATCAATACGATTAATTTTCTGGTTTTTGGTCGCGAGTGAGTAAGTTCTGAACCGCAAGTTTAGGTTCTAAATTTTCGAATAAAACCTTGTAGACCTGTTCTGTAATCGGCATTTCAACTTGATAGTGTTTTGATAGCAGATAAGCTTCGCGGGCTGCGCCGATGCCTTCAACTTCTTGAGCAATTTCTGTTAACGCTTGTTGTTGGCTTTGTCCTTGACCTAAAGCCAAACCAAATCGACGGTTGCGGGATTGGTTGTCGGTGCAAGTTAAAATCAAATCACCTAAACCGGTTAAGCCCATAAAGGTATCGGCTTGACCATTCAATTTAATCCCTAAGCGCATGATTTCATTCAGGCCACGAGTGATTAGGGCGGCGCGGGTGTTGGCACCAAATCCCAAGCCATCGGCTATGCCCGCTGCAATCGCCAATACGTTTTTGCAGGCACCACCGACTTGAACGCCGATGATGTCGGTACTGGTATAGATTCTAAAACAGTGATTATGCAGAATGTCAGTTAGTTGATTAGCTAAGCTTTCCGACGTTGAGGCGATGGTCAGTGCGGTAGGTAAGCCAGCCGCGACTTCTTTAGCAAAAGTTGGGCCGGATATTACTGCTGTGTTGATGTTATTACCTAAAATTGACAGGCTAACTTGGCTAAGCAATTCGCCGGTTTCACTATCAAAACCTTTTGTGGCCCACGCAATCTGGCTGTTTTCAGTTAAAAACGGTTGGATGGCGATTAGTGTATTTTTGAAGGCGTGACTGGGTACGGCCAGTAAAATTAGCTGACTAAAACTAACTGCTTGTTGCAGATTGTCAGTGACGTATAAATTGGCTGGAAAGTTAAATCCAGCGAGATAGCGCTGATTTTCACGGGCTTGTTTTACTTGAGAAATATGCTGCGGGTTGTGTCCCCACAGCATGGTCTCACAGCCATTTCGAGCGGCTTGGAGGGCTAGGGCAGTCCCCCAGGAACCAGCGCCCAAAATGCTGATGGATTGTGGCATAACTGAATTTAGTTCAAAGTCGGTGAAGCAGGTTCTGCTTGTTGTGATTGTTGTAACTGTTGCATGTAAAGCGCATCGAAATTAACAGGTGCCAAAATCAATTGCGGGAAGCCACCTTTGCTAACTAAATCAGAAATCACTTCGCGAGCATAAGGGAACAAGATGTTAGGGCAGAAGCTGCCTAATAATGGCCCTAGTTCTGCTTCATCAAATCCTGATGCGGAAATAATGCCAGCTTGATTAACTTCGACTAAATAAGCAGTTGCTTCGCCAATTTTGACGGTTACTGTTAATGATAAAACTACTTCATAAATATCATTTTCCAAGGCTTGGGTTTGTGTGCCCAAGTTAATGTCCAATGAAGGTGCCCATTGTTGGGTAAAAATTTGCGGCGCATTTGGGGTTTCAAAAGAAATATCTTTAGTATAAATTTTTTGAATCGCGAACTGTTTTTCAGCTGTTTGCTGTGTTTCTGCTACTTCTGGAGTTTCGTTTTTTTTGCTTTTGTCAGCCATGAGATAAATTCCTATTTAATAATTACTCTTTGATTTTGCCTTGTTTAATTGGCAATTTGTTATCTTCCCAAGATTGGATGCCGCCTAGTAAGTTATAGACTTGTTCGAAGCCTGCTTTAGTTAAGGTTTTGCAAGCAGAAACTGAACGCGCACCAGTTTGGCAGTTAACAATCAAGGTATTTTGTTTATGCTTGGCTAATGATTGCAGTTTTTCTTCAAGGCTTGCTAATGGGATGTTAATCGCATTTTCAATATGGCTTTTGAGGAATTCGTGCGAATCACGAACATCGATGATCACAACATCATCACTGTTCATTTTAGTCACAGCAATTAAAGGTGAGATGCTTTGGTATTTATTAAATGAATTTGAGATTAAATCTTGAATTAATAAAAAAATAACGCACACCAATGAAAATACAAGCATGTAGTGGTTTGTAGCAAATTCGATATATTGATCCATTGCGGGGTTTTAGGTTGTTAACGGGAATGAGGGTTCGATTCGCAGAAAACATCGCGCATCGTGTGAATTAGGCTAATAACGCGTTGGTCATCAATGAAATAGAAAACCCGATTGGCTTCTTTTTTAAAATCAAGGATGCCTTTGTCTCTCAAAATTGCCAAATGTTGAGAAATATTGCTTTGGCTGGTGCCGACTTGCTCAACAATGTCTTGAACGCTGAT
>CAIZCB010000153.1 GCA_903931355.1 uncultured Pseudomonadota bacterium | reverse complement strand
CGGTCGGCTAATTTGATTTGATTGCCTTCTTGGTTTTTTAGCTCAAACGTGGGAGCGGCT
This sequence comes from uncultured Pseudomonadota bacterium, assembly GCA_903931355.1. GTDB lineage: Bacteria > Pseudomonadota > Gammaproteobacteria > Methylococcales > Methylomonadaceae > Methylomonas. The sequence continues at coordinate 1,857 of CAIZCB010000153.1, read as the reverse complement.
TGACCGACTTGTAAAGCTTCGGCATGAACAGAGCTAATAAAAGGTAGCCATGACAAAAAAACAGCTAGTTGTTTAAATCGAGGGTTAGTTTTTTTCATGAAGGTCTCCTTGTTAAAAATCCTTGAAAATTATCGCCAATATTGAATTCTTTTTTCGACACTAATCACAGCTTTATTCAAAAGCTGCAATTGCTTTTCTTCCGCAAACTGCAAACCCAGCACGTAAAAAATTGGCATCCAGAACGGATTGATTAGTAAGCCGCCTAAAAGGCTTTTTACGGTTCGCATCAGATTTTTAAGTGGATTAAAGCCATCTGTCAGCGTGTATTGCGGATGTTGGCTAAAAATAGCCTCAATCGGCTTAATCACCGATAAATCCCTATCAGTGACTAATTCGGTCGAGCTTAATAAGCGGCGCTGTATGGTGTAAAAGTTAGCGCGTGCCCAGCAAACCGAAACAATAAAACACAAAGCCATTAGCGGTAACAAAATATGCGGCGGCGCAATCGGTGCAAATAGCGGCGCCATTAGTACCAAGCTATAACCGAGCATTAAAATATCCTCACCGCGCTCCACATCTTGATCGACACCTTTAACAATAGCAACGATAGGGTGCGGCTCTAAATGCAAATAATGATTGGGTTTTGACATACGAAAACCTCATTTAAACAAAATTAGTTAAAAACTGATGTTACGCAGAAATTTCAGTCATTCTCCGATATTGCCGTCATTCCCGTCTTCGCGGGAATGACGAAGCCAATAGGAAATGGTGATTATATGATTTTGTATTGAAAATACTTTTATTGCGTAACCGTATTTAAGAATTCATGTTTACTACGGTTTTGGCTAAAGTCAATTTTGTCACCGCTTATTTTTACGCCAAAGTATTTTGTTTGCTCTGTGCGAATGCCAGCAATTGCTTAAGAATCGGATGATCTTCGCCATAGCTGGTTTGTAAATCTAGCAGCTTGGTTTTATAGCTTTCCAGCGTATTGGCATCTAGCCTTTGTTGGCAGAACTGTTGCCATTGCTGCAATTCCTCACTGTTCAAGGTGTTGGGATAATTGCGGCCACGATAGCGAAACAGCATTTCCTCTAAACGACCATCAACAAAGTCCGCTTTAAAACTGCCTAATTTTTCCGGTGCAGTTTGGCGAATTTTATTGATCGTGGCTTTGTCTTTTGGGGTAAAAAATCCACCGCTATAAATCATCAAATCAGGATCTTGGCTGCCTTCGCCGTATTGGCGGCCAAACACTTGCGCTAATTTGCTATTTAATCCAGCCGCTTGCGCTTGAATAGTTTGTAAATTGCGCTGGCAGTTGGCTAAATCCAGTTTTAAGCGTTCAGCATCAGCCGCACGAATCACGTTGTAAGGCGCAATCACCGGATATTTATTAATGTGTATGGTTTTCAGTGGAATCCGCTCAACGCCTTCGGCCAAATCCGCAGTCGCAGTAAAGACCCGTTGTTGAATCTCTTCTGCGCTCAGTTCTAATAATGGCGTTGGATCAACTGATAAGTCGTAGACAATAATTTCTGTTTTGCGTAACGGGTGTTCGCAAAGCGGTAGCACAATCGCCAAACAATGATGCTTGGCCGCAAATCGCCCCGATACATGAACCACCGGTTTAAAGCTACCGACATCCAGCAAATCGATGGCGGTATGTTTATAACGATTTTGGTACAAGAAGTTGTATAGCTTTGGCTGGCGTTGTTTAACCAATTTAGCCATGGCAATGGTGGCATAAACGTCAGATAAAGCGTCATGAGCCGCTTGATGGCTAATATTGTTGGCTTGAGTGAGTAGTTCCAAACGAAAAGTTGCAACCCCTTCGTCATTCAATGGCCAATTAAT
>CAIZCB010000152.1 GCA_903931355.1 uncultured Pseudomonadota bacterium | reverse complement strand
TCAGTTAAGCTTTTAAACAAATCATGCGCTATTGGCACACAGAACAAACCGGATTGATCCTGACTCAAAGCGTCGTCAGCCACACTAGCATCAAATAACACTAATCGCCCAGGCGTGATGCAATGACCAAATTCATCACGCTTCACTTTTAAATGATGAATGGCAGGGCCTAGCTCAATATCGCCGGTTCTAATTTTATGTCCGGCCAAGTCCATCAAAATCCGACAATTGAAGCCAGTTTCAGCTTCTGCACGACGAATATTACGAATCATGGCTCGCCACAAATTAGGATTGTCATGAGCACAATTAATCCGCGCACAAGTCATACCTTTATTAAGCAATGCGTTGATTAGCTCATAATCCCAAGCGGCATCAGTAGCCAAGGTCACCATGACGTGACCTTTTTTGTCTTGGAAATGCTGGCCGAATAACTGAATCGTGTGCTGTTCGAGTAATTGATGGCCGCGATTAAAGCCGTTTTCGCTGGGATTTTTGGCATCGATGCTGCAACTATTATTGGTCGCTCGATTCAACACATCCAACACAGCATCCAGCGTTGATAACACAGAAGATTCCGCACGACCTAAAGATGATAATCCTGCTTGCGCTAGACGCTGTTGCAAATGCCTAAGGTCAAACTGTCTTAAAGCGAGATAGGCGGCGAGATTGATGGCGCTTTTAGTGAAAACCCCAGCAGGAAAATAGGGCGTATATTGTTTTAGTCTAAGCTCGGCATGGCTAATCACTTGGGCTCTGATGTCACTAACATCTAAGCGAAGCTGTTCCAATATATCTAAATACAAATCTTGATCAGTATGGATTAAATTATCACTCGTCATCTTCTAATCTCCATCAATTCAGAGACGTTAAAATCAGGAGTGATCATTTCAAACTATGACCATTCCAACCGATAAATATCATTGCGTCGATTAGCCAGATTACGAGTTGCACCGCGAGTTCTGACTTGTCGCAGTAGCTCCAAATTCACATCCGCAATTAAGGTCATTTCTGTATTCGGCGTCGCTTCCGCCAAAATGGCATCATGTGGAAACGAAAAATCACTAGGACTAAAAATAGCGGCTTGGGCATATTGAATATCCATATTCTCAGCATCCGGCAAATTGCCAACACTGCCAGCTATCGCCACAAAACATTCGTTTTCAATTGCCCGCGCGTGTGAACAATAACGCACCCGTTGATAAGCATTTTTGGTATCAGTCCAAAACGGCACAAACATAATTTGCGCGCCTTCCATCGCCGCAAGTCGCGCCAGCTCTGGAAACTCCGAGTCGTAACAAATAAGCACTGCTATTTTGCCGCAGTCGGTATCAAATACTTTCAGCGCATCACCACCTTTTACCCCCCAATAACTCACTTCGTCTGGGGTAACATGGATTTTGTATTGCGCCTCAAAAGTGCCATCGCGTCTTAATAACCACGACACATTATAAAGCTCATGTGCGCCGTATTCCGGCATTGAACCAGCGATGATATTGATGTTGTAAGACATCGCCATTTGTAACAAGCCATTACGAATTTCACTGCTATAGCCCGCTAACATCCGAATCGCGTCGGCGGGGCTTTTATCGTTGAATAAGCCCATCAAAGGCGCGCTCATGTATTCTGGGAACAACACGAAATCAGCGTGATAACCGGCCACGGCATCGATAAAAAATTCAGCGTGCTGTAGTAATTCTTGAACACTTTTTAAAGTCCGCATCTGCCATTGCACTACGCCTAAACGAATCACGTTTTTCGGACTGCCGAGAGAGGGCAAAGTATCAACATAATCCAAATTGACCCATTCCAGCAGGGTTGCGTAACCGTGTGAGTCGGCATCACCCGGCAAATATCCAGTCAAAAGTTTGCGAACATGAAAACCATTGGCTAGCTGAAACGACAAGACTGGATCAAAAATCTCACGATTTTTAACCTCTTCGATATATTTAACCGGCGTTAGGGTATTGGCATAGCGGGTGTAACCGGGAATACGGCCACCAGCAATGAAGCGTTTAAGATTGAGGTTTTGACACAATTCTTTTCGCGCGTCATAAAGGCGTCTCCCTAAACGCAGGCCACGAAATTTTGGGTGAACAAAAATATCCACACCATACAGCGTATCGCCATCATCAGTGTGATGGGTTAAATAACCGTCGCCAGTGATTTGATTATAGGTATGAACATCACCAAATCGATTGTAATCAACCACCATGCTAAACGAGGCCGCCACTAACAGGCCATTATCTTCAAGGCCGATTTGGCCTTTGGGAAAGCGGGTAATTTGTGAAATGTACTGATCTTGTTTCCAAGCACCACCCAAATTATCGTAGACGTGTCCCATCAACTCAGCGATTTGTTGATAATCATCCAAGCCCAGATGCCTTAAAAGCAGTTTGTGTTTTTTTAATTTGTTCTTTTTCATAGGCTTATTAATAACAAAGCCGAGTGACAAGCGTGTGACAGCATTCAATCTAGTAGGCACTTATTAACAATTCATACAAGCAAGGTAGCAAGAAAAAATGCCTTATGTTATTAACCAATGTTGTTAATTAAACCGACTAATTAAGATTTAAAAAGGATTAAACGTGATAGCACAATTGGAAGGTATCCTAAATTTGGTCACTGGTTCCTTGGTTTTGTTTTCCAGTATCGGGATTTTTGTTTTAACCTTAAATGCCCGTTACACCCATGCCATAGCCAGAGTTAGAGAGCTTTATGATGAAATAAAGGCGAGGCATCAGGATGCTGAAAAACTCGAAAAAGAACTGGATTTAATGGTGTTTCGTTGCCATTTACTGAAATGGAGTTTTGCGCTGCTTTTATCTAGCGCCATCAGTAGCGGGACTTTTTTACTGTGTTCGATTTTTTCAAAACTCCTTAGTTACATAGGTCCTGAAATCCTTTTAAGCTGTTTAATTTTCAGCGTTTTATTTATTTTCAGCTCAATGGTGTTTTTGTTTCGCGATGTCTTGGTGTCATTAAAAGCCACCCTAATTCATATTGAACGCCTAAACGATTAAGCCTTTGTCACAGAAGCTTAATAAGTCTGCCGTAAAGTAATCGGGTTTTGTCGCATTTTAAACTTCAATATGATTTACACCGCATTCATCAAAGGCAAAAACTACCGCTTTCCAAACTTAGCGACTTTATTAGCTAAGGCATCGCCGCGTCGTTCAGCGGATGAACTGGCTGGGATTGCTGCTGAATCGGAATTTGAGCGAGCTGTCGCCCAAAAAATCCTCGCCGATGTGCCACTCCAACACTTTCTTGACCAACCACTGATTGCGCCTGAAGTTGATGAAGTCTCGAAATTAATTTTAGAGCAACACGACACCAAAGCATTTACCGCTATCCAATCATTAACCGTTGGTGAATTCAGAGAATGGTTATTAGCTGGCGAACACGATTTATCAGCAATGGCTTTTGCCTTTACCCCAGAAATGGTCGCTGCGGTGAGCAAAATCATGCGGAATCAAGAATTGATTGCCGTTGCCAGTCGTTGCCAAGTGATTAGCCAATTCCGTAACACCATCGGTTTAGCGGGGCGGCTCTCAACCCGTTTACAACCGAATCATCCGACCGATAATCCTCGCGCAATTGCCGCCAGTATTTTGGATGGTTTACTTTATGGCTCCGGTGATGCGGTGATTGGCATCAACCCCGCCACTGATAATCTGGACAACGTGCATACTTTGTTGAATTTACTCGATGAAGTGATCAATCAACATCAGATTCCCACTCAATCTTGTGTTTTGTCACACGTCACCACTAGCATGGAGCTGATGCAAAGAGGCGCGCCGGTTGATTTGGTGTTTCAGTCGATTGCTGGCACAGAAGCCGCCAATCGTAGCTTTGGAATTAATTTAGCCATGCTAGGCGAAGCTAAAGCAATGGCAGAAAACTTAGGACGGGGCAGTGTTGGTCAGCAAGTAATGTACTTTGAAACCGGACAAGGCAGTGCGCTATCAGCCAACGCCCATCATGGTATTGATGCTCAAACTTGCGAGGCCAGAGCTTACGCCGTCGCCCGCGCTTTTTCGCCTTTACTGGTTAATAGCGTGGTCGGTTTCATCGGCCCTGAATATCTTTACGATGCCAAACAAATCATTCGCGCCGGTCTGGAAGATCATTTTTGTGGCAAGCTTCTAGGCTTACCAATGGGCTGTGATATTTGCTACACCAATCATGCCGAAGCCGATCAAAACGATATGGATAATTTGCTGACCCTGTTAGGCGTGGCAGGTTGCAATTACATTATGGGAATACCCGGCTCAGACGACATTATGCTGGCCTACCAAAGCACCTCCTTTCATGACGCGCTTTATTTGCGGCAGTTACTGAATCTACGCCCAGCGCCTGAATTTGAAGAATGGTTGAATAAAATGGGGATTTTTAATGGCAATAATCGCTTAGCCAACGACCAATCTAATCAACGATTTTTAAATCAATTTAAATCACTACCGCAGTTTTAACCATGAAAGACGCCTGGCACAGCTTAAGTGAATTTACTCCTGCTAGAATTGCTCAAGGTAGAGCGGGATTTAGCTTACCCACCGAAGCTATCCTTGATTTCCAACTCGCCCATGCCGCTGCTCGCGATGCGGTTCAGCAAATCTGGCAAGTCGAGCAATTTGATCAAAGCCTAAAAGCATCGGGCTTTGAAACCATTCATCTCAACACATTAGTCAACAATCGCGTCCAATATTTACAACGCCCCGACTTAGGCCGCCAACTGGATCAAAATTCTAAAGACCTGCTTCAATCTTATTCAGACAGCAATTACGATCTGGTGATGATTGTCAGCAATGGTTTATCGTCCTTAGCCATCGATCAACACGGCCTTAATTTGCTGAACAGCATTGATCTTGCTTTTCAAAATAGCCAGTTAAAACTGGCTCCGATTTGCTTGGTCGCAAACGCTAGAGTGGCCTTGGCTGATGAAATTGGTTCTTTACTCGGCGCTAAATCTGCCGTGATTTTAGTCGGTGAACGCCCAGGACTCAGTGTGGCAGATAGTATTGGCGCTTATTTGACCTATGCTCCCAAGCTTGGCAATACTGATGCCGAACGCAATTGTATTTCCAACATTCACTCGCCAGACGGTTTAAGTTACAGCTTAGCCGCGCAAAAATTGGCGTATTTAACCTCGCAAGCGCGATTGAAAGGATACTCAGGTGTGTTATTGAAAGATGATGATGTTTCAAGCACCTATATCCAACAAAACTTCGCATAACTGGATTTATTGATTAATAACAAAGCCAATCGTGTCACAGGCTTTAGCTTCAACATGATTGACTATTGGCTTCGTCATTCCCGCGACGGCGGTAATCTCGGTTGTTGGCTTCGTGGTCTGGATTCCCGCCTTCGCGGGAATGACGGCTATATCCGAGAATGACTGAAACTCCTGCGTAACATCAGTTA
>CAIZCB010000151.1 GCA_903931355.1 uncultured Pseudomonadota bacterium | reverse complement strand
TTTTTCACCATTAAAATGGGTCAACCTAGCTTTAAATGGCAAGCCTTGAGCACTGGCTTCAGCAACGTGAGTCCAATATTCGCGGGTTTTAAACGCTTCAATTTCCAATTCGCGTTCAACGATCATCCGCAACGCCGGACTTTGCACCCGACCCGCCGACAAACCACGGCGAATTTTCTTCCAAAGCAATGGCGATAAATTAAAACCCACCAAATAATCTAAAGCCCGACGCGCTTGCTGAGCATTAATCATGTTTAGCGATAATTCGGTCGGATTGGCAATCGCCTCAGTCACGGCCTTTTTGGTGATTTCATGAAACACCACCCGCCGCACTTCTTTATCTTTTAACAGCTTCTTTTCTTTCAGATGCTCTAACACATGCCAAGAAATCGCCTCACCTTCCCTATCAGGGTCAGTCGCTAAATATAAAGTGTCAGCACTTTTGATAGCTTTACCGATTTCTTGCAAATGGCGTTGATTGCGGTCGATGATTTGATACTTCATCGCAAAATCATGCGCGGTATCAACTGCACCTTCTTTGGGAATTAAATCGCGGACATGACCATAAGAAGCAAGCACTTGGAAATCTTTGCCCAAGTATTTTTCAATGGTCTTACATTTTGCAGGTGACTCTACAATGACTAAACTTTTGCTCATGCTGGGTACGGAATCAGTGTAAAGAGGTTGGAATCAAGTCATAAACGATGTCTTCCATACGAGAAAACGCCGTGCTATCACCAGGTTGACTAAGTAATACCATCAATACGATCCACTTTAATCGATCTAAGGTAATGTCCTCATCTTTCAAAGCCATCGCTCTATCAATAGCAATTTCGCGATTAGCTGGCGACAAAATACCGCCATGTTCAAGAAACATCAGAAAATCACGGCATTCCAAATCCAATACTTCGATTTCCTGGCTACTAAATACTCGAAATGACGAAGAAACCACCGTGGTAATCGCTTCCATATCGGCTAAAGACTCTAACCAATCAAAGGCTTTATTAACGTCTGGCTGTTGAAAGCCAGCATCCAGTAATTCACTGGTAATCAGATCGGTGTCAGGATAGTTTTCACCATCGTTATCGAGATAATTCTCAAATAGATAGATCAACACATCAAAAATATCTTCTTTCATTAGAACCTTTATTAAATTCTGTAATAGCTACCGCCAGCAGCCGAGGTGATGTAGCCTTGTAGCTCCAAAACCAGCAATATCGACGAAATCATTTCCACCGACCAACCACTTTCTTGGACTAAAGTGTCAACGCTTGTTGGGCTGTATGCAATCAATTTCAATAGATTTTGATGCTCTAGGTCAAGCGCTGTCTGATCTAATTGCGGCTGACTCTCGATAGATGATTGATTATATTGACCTAATTCTTCAAAAACATCTTCCGCGGTTTCGACTAATTTAGCCCCTTGACGGATTAAAGCATTGCATCCACGCGCCAAAGGATTGTGAATTGAGCCAGGAATCGCAAACACTTCGCGATTTTGTTCCAAAGCCAAACGCGCAGTAATTAAAGAACCACTCTGTTGCGCCGCCTCAACCACCAACAAACCCACACACAAACCACTAATAATCCGATTTCGGCGCGGAAAATGGTCGGCTTTCGCATTCGTTCCCAGCGGAAACTCCGAAACCAAAGCCCCATGTTCAGCAATTTCAGTCGCCAATTGTTTATGACTGGCCGGATAAACCCGATCCAAACCAGTGCCAACTACGGCAATGGTACTGCCATTAACATTTAAAGCCCCTTGATGACTAGCCGCATCAATCCCCAAAGCCAAACCGCTAGTAATGGTTAAACCTGCCGCAGCCAAAGCTTGAGCAAATTCAATCGCGGTTTTAACTCCAGACGAAGAAGGATTACGACTGCCCACCATCGCAATTTGCGGCTCCAACAACAAACTGACATCACCTTTAACAAACAATATCGGCGGCGGATTACTGATTTCCTTTAACTGCGGCGGATAAGCCTGATCCTCAATCGTGATGGCGTAATTATTCGGCTGTTGCAACCACAGCAAATCCTGCTCGACTTGTTCCCAATCCGGCTTTTGCAGCGCCTCGATGATTTTTTCACTAAACCCCAACCCGCGAAGATTAGCAGAAGAAGTTTCAAACACCTGCTGCGGCTCCAAATCCGCCAACAAACGCTGAATAGTCACACCACCAACGCCCGGAATTCTAAGCATTGCCAGCCAATATTTAATCTGAGGATTGATTGTCGTTTCCAAAAAGTCAGCCGTTAGTTAAGAAAATCAACCGTATTCTTATAATACGGTGCCGTTTGATTCAGCTTAGTCACTTATTGCATCAAGTCAGACTAAACCGCTAGTGCCGAGTCTGTCAGTATTGGACTCTCTTATTTAACTTGATCATCATTTATAACCAACCAAAGGAGAAATGGCGTCCAGTAACTTTGTGTTTACCATTTGGAGATGACCGAAAACGGGAAACTCCTTTGCGCCAGTAACTAGGTAGTTGAGTTGCTTTGTTGAATAAAGTTTATTTAGGACAACGAGCGCACTTCGCTCATGGTCATCGAGCTTGATATGTTCGGTTAATCCGAGATCCTCGGCCTTTTTCAGACACTTCATGAGGTTGTGACCATATTTATTAGACTTGAGATCGCTTAGCGGAACCCCTCGAAACATAAGATATGACTTCAAACAGAGTTCGATGGAATGACCTATCAAATACATAACTGGTATGGGGGCGATGAGCTCGAAACCGGGTCTATGGCCAATTTCATCATCAGCCGCGATCGCGCAATCAAAAAACTCGTTTGCGTAATGTAAAAGGCCAACTGATGTTGTCTTTTTGAGATCGTCTAGCATACGTTTACAAAGAAGCATGAGGTTATGCAGATATTTCTATACATCTTTTGACCTTATTAGATACTCACCATTCGTACCAACAAAACCTTTTTCAATAATTTTTCTTGCGACATTTTCAATCGCATATTGGTTATTTTTAAAGGCTTGTTCAGGCAATTGCATTTGATCAGCGCCAAAATGATCTTCAAGTGCCTCGTGGGAAATAAGGCATCTGGTTTTGTTGCCTTTGACGATAACCTCAAACGACATACTGTCACGATCTATATCCCAAACATATTTACCAGAAAACTCGATTTGCATTGGCATTTACTATTACTCCGTTATTCATTTGTATGTCATCGGTGACAGTTATGATAGGTAATGATCAAGTTACAGATATTGGATTAGATTAGGTGATAGACAGCAATAGGTCGAATTCTACCGTTCATTTTTGACTTAACTTTACCAACTCTATCTCTGCCATTTAGAGCAATTTATTTCTTTTTTCCTTTACCAACCCCAAATCCACCGCCATTCAATATTTTGTGTTTCCTAAATAAATCTTCTGACTCGCCTGTAATATCAATGAGCGGGACTAATGGATTACAATTTTTAAGGTCGATATGTTTTTTCGAAGCATTAGCACCACATCTGGGGCAAACCATTGTTTTTAATTTTTCATGTAGCCTACTAAATCCACAATCCAAACAAGCCATCAAAGTCGGC
>CAIZCB010000150.1 GCA_903931355.1 uncultured Pseudomonadota bacterium | reverse complement strand
ATGGATGATTTAATTTGCCGTCAACTAGAGCTCAAAGCCAAGCCAGCGGATCTTTCTGTTTGGGCTAATCTAGTTTATGAAATGGCAAATCCACAACACGAAGTGACCATTGGTATGGTTGGCAAGTATGTGGAGCTAACGGAGTCATACAAATCACTGATTGAAGCTTTGCGTCACGCCGGCATTCATACGCATACTCGCGTAAATATTAATTACATCGATTCCGAAGTCATTGAAAAAGATGGAATTGATTGTTTGCAAAATTTAGACGCAATTTTGGTTCCCGGTGGCTTTGGTAAGCGTGGTACTGAAGGAAAAATTGCCGCCATTCGCTATGCACGTGAAAACAATGTTCCTTACTTGGGAATTTGTTTGGGCATGCAATTGGCCGTAATTGAATTTGCACGTCATGTAGCGAACCTCACAAAAGCAAATAGCACTGAATTTGATCCTCTATCAGAGCAGCCTGTTGTTGCCCTGATAACCGAATGGTTGGACAGAGAAGGGCGAGTAGAGAAACGGACTAATGACTCCGATTTGGGCGGCACTATGCGTCTAGGGTCGCAACGCTGTCCGGTTAAAGCTGGAACCTTAGCCCATCGCATTTACGGTCCCGAGGTAAATGAGCGTCATCGTCATCGTTATGAAGTAAACAACACCTACGTACCTCAGCTGGAGAAATCTGGTTTGATTATTTCAGCCAGAACCCCTAATGAAGAGTTGCCAGAGATGATGGAATTACCAACATCTATGCATCCTTGGTTCTTCGGTGTGCAGTTTCACCCTGAATTTACTTCAACACCACGGGATGGGCACCCTTTGTTCTCAGCCTTTATTAGCGCTGCACTTGAGCACCAAACAGCCGCTGAAAAGCAAGCTGCATAAAGGAAGAATATGAGCGCATTTAAGTTGTGTGGCTTTGACGTCGGTCTAAATCAACGTTTCTTTTTAATTGCTGGCCCCTGCGTCATTGAGTCCGAGCAATCAGCTATTGATATTGCGGGTCAATTGAAAGAAATTACTTCTGCTCTAAATATCCCGTTTATCTACAAGTCATCGTTTGATAAAGCCAATCGTTCATCAGGAACGTCTTTCCGTGGTCTAGGTATGGATAAGGGCTTAGAGATTTTAGCTAAGGTTAAAAAGCAAGTTGATGTTCCGGTGCTCACGGACGTTCATGACATCAGCGAAATTGCTGCCGTAGCTAGCGTTGTAGATGTATTGCAGACCCCAGCTTTTTTATGCAGACAAACCGACTTCATTCGCGCCTGCGCCCAAAGTGGCAAGCCAGTTAATTTTAAGAAGGGTCAGTTTCTTTCGCCGCACGAGATGCTGAATGTTATTGAGAAGGCTCGAGTAGCTGCTGCTGAAAAAAATCTTCCAGATCAATTTATGGTTTGCGAACGTGGAGCCTCCTTTGGCTACAACAACCTGGTTTCAGATATGCGTAGCTTGGCAATTCTGCGCGAAACCAATGCTCCGGTAGTGTTTGACGCTACGCATTCGGTTCAATTGCCTGGCGGGCAAGGGAACTCTAGTGGTGGTCAGCGTGAATTTGTGCCCGTTTTAGCTCGTGCTGCTGTTGCAGTCGGCATTAGTGGCT
>CAIZCB010000149.1 GCA_903931355.1 uncultured Pseudomonadota bacterium | reverse complement strand
CGCTACTCAGGCACTGGTGATTCTAGCCAGAAAATTATTACGCATCGCATTTTCGCTTTGGCAACAAGCCGATGCAAAATTCGATGCACAAAAAATAGGCTGCCTTAAAAATGCAGCTTGAAAAAAACCATAGAATCTCAGTACGAACGGCTTAGGTTGCTGAAAAATGTATAGTTTTGACGGCAATCATTGTTTAACTTTTAAGATCCGCCAAAATCTTATCCCTAACCAACTGCCCCGACATCGTCACCATCGGCATTCCGCCACCGGGGTTAACGCTGCCGCCGACAAAATACAGATTGCTTAATTCATGACTACGCTGCGGTGCTTTAAAGCCTAAGTTCTTTTTGCGATCCGCGACCACGCCGTAAATTGAACCCAAATTCGAGTAATAACGGGCTTGAATATCCAGCGGTGTCCAATATTCTTCGGTGACGATGTGTTGACGTAAATCGGTTAAACCCATGCGCTCCAGCTTAATCAATACCCGTTCCCGTAGCGCCAGATAATCTTCGGCAGATAGCGGTTTTTCTGGGTCAAGATGGGGAATGTGCGGCAGGATTTTGATAATCTCACAACCTTCCGGCGCTTGGCTGGGGTCGGTTTTGACTGGCGCAACCAGATAAATGGTCGGGTCTTCTGACAAAGTATGTTTGTGGAACACCGCATCAAAATGCTGCTCTGGCTTATCAGAATAAAAGAAATTGTGGTGGGCAAGTTGTGGGTAAATTCGATTGACGCCCAAATGCAACACCAAGCCCGAACAGCTAGGTTCAAATCGCTGCATTTTTTTCAATTCTTTCGCTGGGCTGTTGAGCAATTGCTGCATCGCTGGAATCACTTCCATATTCGATACCACAATGTCTGCCGCTAATAGGCTGCCATCTTGCAGCTTAACCGCAGTCGCTTTTTGGTTTTGCTGTTCAATCTGGGTAACTTCGCTGTTTAAACGAATATTGACACCCAATTCAATCGCCAAACGCTCCATCGCCTGCGCCATGCCGTACATGCCGCCTTTGACATACCACAAGCCGTATTCAGCCTGAATATGCGGTAATAAATTCATCAAAGCTGGTGAATCATAAGGTGACGAGCCAACGTATTTGATGAAGTAATTTAAAATTTCCACCAGTTTCGGATTGGAAATAAAGCGTCTGACCCCTTGATCCATGCTGCGGAATACATCAAAGTTCTGCAAACTGCGGCGCACACCGTAAAACTTCACCAACTCCCAAAAACTGTCCAAGCCTTTGGCAAAATAACCTTCTTCCACTGCATCGGAAATCTGTTTTGAATAAGCCATAAAACGGGCAAATTCATCAGCGGTTTGTGGGCCTAGTTTCTCAAACTCACGGCGCTGGGTTTCTTGATCAGGGGTTAAATCGACTACTGTGCCGTCTTCAAAAAAGTTGCGCCAATGTGGGGTCACGGTTTCGATGCCAACGTAGTCGTGCATGTTTTTGCCAGCCCGGGTGAACAAAGCTTCAAACACATGTGGCATGGTCAAGATCGACGGCCCTAAGTCAAAAGTAAAACCGTCTTTAGTCATAATATTCAGCTTGCCGCCGACTTTGTCGTTTTTCTCGATCAATTCGACTTGAAAGCCTTCAGAAGCCAAGGCTATAGCGGCAGATAAGCCACCCAAGCCGGCACCAATTACCACGACACGTTTGTTGTTCATATTAATAATCCCGTTGCCAAGGCAGCAGTTGTTTAAAGTTTTGCCAGCTCTGTTTAACATCGATGGCGGAATATTGACGAAAAGCCATTAAGGCAGGCCAGTTGCGTTTTAGGCGTTTGAGTAGCGAGTCCTCGCTGTAAACAAAATCTATATAACTTTTAAATTGCTCGTAGCCTTGTTGGTTATAGGGAAACCAGTTCGGTTCTTTGGCTAAGCGACTGCGATTGGTTAAGCCTGATACCGGATAACTAAAATTGCGTAGACCTTCAGCGCCACGATAACGGCCAAAACCGCTGTGTTTAACGCCACCAAAAGGCAGGGCAGGGTGGCCGGCGTTTTTTATCACATCATTAATCGCCCAGTTGCCGACTTGTAATTGTTGGGCAATGGATTCAGCTTGAGCAAGGTCTTGGCTCCAAATGCTGGTGTTCAAGCCAAATTCACTATCATTGGCCAGTCGTACCGCTTCGGCGTCATCGTTAAATGCCATCACTGCCAATATTGGCCCAAAGCTTTCTTCCCGCATCACCCGCATATTGTGATTCACATTCCACAACACGATAGGCTTTAGATAATTGCCATCACGCTGGAAAGGGCCAGAGGCTTTAGCGCCTTGGGCAATCGCATCGTCATACTGGGCTTGCAGAATCGCAAATTGCTGTTCGGAAGTCATTGCACCCAAATCAGCTTGTGGGCTTAATTTGGCTAGTTCGGTTAGCAATAATTGCAAAAACGCTGCAAAACAAGCTTGCTGAACATATAAGCGTTCGATGCTCATACAGACTTGGCCGCTATTGCTAAATGCGCCGTATAAAGCCGCCTGACAAGCGCGTTGTAGATTGGCTTTGGCAAATACCAGCATCGCATCTTTACCGCCCAATTCCAGCATCACTGGAATCGGATGTTGGGCGGCAGCTTGCATCACCGCGCGGCCAGTTTTCAAACTGCCGGTAAACACCACTAAATCAGGGCCAGCGGCAATTAATTGTTGTCCAGTTTCGCCGTCGCCAGTCACCGCTTGCACCAAGCCAGTCGGCAAATCCAGTTCGGCGAACAAACTCAGCAATAATTCAGCCACCGGCAAACTTAATTCCGAGGCTTTCAAAATCACCGCATTGCCAGCAATCAAGGCGCTATGCATCGGCGAAATCGATAATTGAAACGGATAGTTCCAAGGCGAAATCACCGCCACTACCCCAAAAGGCCGTCGCTCAATTTTGGCGGTGGCAAAAGGAAAGGTCAGCGGTGAACTAAAAACCCTCTGCGGTTTTAAAATCGCAACCGCGTGTTTTTGGTAATAACGCTGTAATTCCAAAATCGGGATCAACTCGCCTAACAAAGCATCGCTACTGACTTTGCCGCTGGTTTGGCAGACGGTGTCACAAATCCTGTCCAGATTAGCCAATAACAATCGATTCAACGGTGCCAGTTTTTGCAAACGGGCTTTAACGCTTAACTGCGCCCATGCGCTTGCCGCGAGTTTAGCCGATTGCAATTGTTGCTGGATTTGTTCTGGCTGGGTAATCGTAAAACTACCCAGCGCACCGCCATCAATTGGCGATATAGCTTGGATTTTCGCCATGCTTGCTTATTTTTTCAGCCAGGTATTTTGTTTCAGGTCTGTAAAGTTGACGCTGTGTTTTTTGCAAATCAAATTCGCGGAAATCCGCGCTGATTCGTAAATGGTGGGTAAACCGCTACCGGGATGCGTGCCGCCGCCGACCAGATAGCAATTATCCAGTTCTTCAAAGCGGTTGTGAGGACGCCAGTACAGCATTTGGCTGAATTTATGCGCCAAGCTAAAGGTCGCGCCTTTGTAGACGTTTTCGTCAGTTTCCCAAGTTTGTGGGGTGATGATTTTTTCGGCTTCGATATGTTCGCGAATATCAGTTAAACCTAAACGCTCGCCCAGCGTGTCTAAAACCTGTTCCCGCACCGCTTGGCAATGGGCATCCCAATCAATATTGGCGTCGTTATTCGGCATTGGCACCAGCACATATAAAGCCGATTTACCGGCTGGCGCTAGGCTAGGGTCGTTGACTGAAGCGTTTTGTACATAAAACGACATATCGCTGCTTAAGATTTTGCTGCGGAAAATGTTGTGAATATTGCTGTGATAATCCTTGGCAAAAGCGATGGTGTGATGAGGCAAGTCGTAAAGCTTGTCTAAACCTAGATACAACATAAAGGTCGAGCAAGAATATTCGCGCTTTTCCAGTTGCTCTGGGCTGTATTTGCTTAATTCGCCATTCGCCACCAGATTCGTCATCGCATGAGCAAAATCAGCGTTGATAATCACTTCATCACCGCGAACTTGTTCACCATTTGCCAGTTTCACGCCTTTAACAACTTTGTTTTCGATGATTAACGAGTCGATTTCGCTATCGGTGTGAATACTGCCGCCGTGTTCTTCAATTACTTTTGCCATCGCATTCGAAATTTGAAACAAGCCACCGTTGACGTGGTAAATGCCGTATTCATGTTCCAGATAAGGCAGCATGGTAAACAGCGCCGGACAATCCCAAGGCGACATGCCTAAGTATTTGG
>CAIZCB010000148.1 GCA_903931355.1 uncultured Pseudomonadota bacterium | reverse complement strand
GCGCAGGATTCAAGCGGCGGTCGGGTGGGCTTTCTTTTGGTTACTTTTCTTTGCTCAAACAAAGAAAAGTAACTCGCCTGTCGGTGCGAGAACCGACATCTAATTAATCCTCGCAACGCGAATCCTTTTGATCGACAACTAAGAAATGCGCTCAATACTTATGGCGTTGCGTAACATCAGTTAATATAGCCAATCAATTTGCTTTCAGGTCAGCATAATGGCTATTTTTGAACAAGCTAAACACGATTACGATTTGGATAATCTAGTTACCAATCAATCATTCGACATGAGAATCAGAGAAGCCGAACTTAAAAACGAAGTTAAGCTGGCTGAAACTAAAAGTGATTTAATTCGTTGGATTGTCAGTGTTGGTTTATTACAAACCGCATTGATTACCGCTTTATTGCTTAGATTAATATCGACCATGCCTTAATCGGCTCTATCATCGACGAGGCCAAATAGCGTTTCGTCACCAATCACCAATCGCTATGAAAATTCAGGATGTAATTATTATCGGTGCCGGTGCATCAGGTTTGATGTGCGCTATCGAAGCCGCTAAACGTGGTCGCAAAGTGATGGTGCTGGATCACGCCAACAAAGCCGGCAAGAAAATTTTAATGTCCGGCGGCGGGCGCTGTAATTTCACCAATTACACAGTCGAAGCTGATAACTACATCTCCCATAATCCGCATTTTTGTAAATCCGCCTTAAAACGCTTCAACCAATGGGATTTTTTGGCTTTAATCGCTCAATATCAAATTCCCTATCACGAACGCTTGCATGGGCAGTTATTTTGCAACGATAGCGCCAAAGATATTTTGGATATGTTGCTGAATGAATGTCATCGTTATGGTGCGGAAATTCAGCTGGATTGCTCAATCAAGCAAGTTAAAAAACTCGATTCAGGCCAGTTCCAGCTTGAAACCTCGCAGGGCGCATTTCAAGCCCAATCATTAGTTATCGCCACCGGTGGATTGTCGATTCCTAAAATGGGTGCGACTGCTTTTGGTTATCAACTAGCCGAGCAATTTGCGATTAAAGTCTGGCCGACTCGCGCAGGTTTAGTGCCTTTGACTTTACAACCGGATGATAAAGAGCGATTTACGCCATTAACTGGTATCGCTGTGCCTTGCCAAATCACCAATCAATCGCGCAGTTTTACTGAAAACCTGTTGTTTACTCATCGCGGACTCAGCGGGCCAGCGATTTTGCAAATCTCCTCTTACTGGCAACCGGGCGAAGCTTTAATTATTAATTTATTGCCGGATTTGGATTTATTGGCAACGCTGAAACAAAAACGTCAGCAAGGCCATAAAGCCAAAATCCAAACCATACTCGCCGATTATCTGCCCAAGCGTTTGTTACAGGCTTTGCTTAGTGAAGTGCAATTGAATATGACCTTAGCCGATTGCGGTGATAAACAACTACAAAGCATGAGTGACAACCTGCAAAGTTGGCTGATTAAGCCCAATGGTAGTGAAGGTTATCGCACTGCTGAGGTGACTTTAGGTGGTGTTGATTGCGATGCGGTTTCCTCGAAAACCATGGAAAGTTTGCAAGTGTCGGGGTTGTATTTTGTCGGCGAAGTATTGGATGTGTCGGGTTGGCTGGGTGGTTATAACTTT
>CAIZCB010000147.1 GCA_903931355.1 uncultured Pseudomonadota bacterium | reverse complement strand
GTTACTTGAACAAGGCGTCACGCTATTGTTGGAAAAAGGCTATCACGCTACCGGTTTAAAACAGATTCTCGATGCGGTACAAATCCCTAAAGGTTCGTTTTATACCTATTTTGATAGCAAGGAACAGTTCGCGGCACAGGCAATCAGTCATTACATCGAACCGTTTATTTTGCGTTTGTCGGCGCATTTGCAGAATCCAGACTTAGATGGTTTGGCCGCGTTAAAAACCTATTACAGGGAATTAATCGCCGAAGTAGCGCAAACCGGTTTTAAAGGCGGTTGTTTGTTGGGTAATCTGATGGGCGAAATTGGTGACACTAGCTCTTTATGCCGCGATGCTTTGTTAAATGCTGTTGCGCGTTACAGTGAGTTGCAAAAGATTGCTTTAGAGCGAGGCCAGCAACAAGGTACTGTGCGACTTGATCGGTCGGCACAGGCGATGGCTGATTTGATGTTGAACGGCTGGCAAGGGGCTTTGTTGCGGATGAAAGTTGAGCAATCGGTAGTGCCGTTACAAGCGGTGTGTCAGGATTTGCTGGATGATTATTTTAAGGCTTAAAGCATAGATTTATCGCTGCCGAAAATCGGCAGTATTTTTTAACATAAGAAATAGACGACCGGTCATTTATTAGGAGGCCATCATGCCAAAATTCATTATCGAACGTGAGATACCTGGCGCAGGTCAATTAACGGCTGCCGAGTTAAATGCCATTTCGCAAACATCGTGTGGCGTGTTGCGGAATATGGGATCGCAGATTCAGTGGCTGGAAAGTTATGTGACTGCTGACAAGGTGTATTGCATTTATCTGGCTGACAATGAGCAGTTGATTCGTGAACATGCAAAGCAGGGTGGTTTTCCGGCTAATCGGATTGAACAAATCAAAACCATTATCGATCCGACGACGGCTGAATAGCTGATGTTGCTCAACATTTTCAAGCTTTGTTTTATAAAGATTCGCGTTGCGAGGCTGTTTTAATGTCGGTTTCACGAAAAACATCCGTGTTTTTCGCCCTAACGGGTAAATGCCAATCGGCTATCCTGCCGATTGGTCGCACCGACAGGCGAGTTACTTTTCTTTGTTTGGGCAAAGAAAAGTAACCAAAAGAAAGCCCACCCGACCGCCGCTTGAATCCTGCGCTCCGAAGCTTTTGCTGGGGGTTGGCAAAAGGGGCTTCCTGCCCCTTTGCCAACTCGCCGCATCCCTTCGGGCTATTCCCAGCAAAAGCTTCGGTGCTCGGCGCGGCAGATGGGAACCAATCCACACACCGTAAAACATAACTAATAACCACAACACACTCGGGGGAGAGTAGCTATGACCAACAAATTAACTGCCTTTAGCGCAGCCTTTTTACTCAGTTTCAGCAGTTTATCTGCACTGGCTGACGAAACCTGCGCCTCGCCGTATATGGCGAAAATTACCGGCCAAGAAGACTTTGTTTATATCTGGACTTTAGGCGCGGAAGGCGTTGGTGATGAACAAGATAAATTAGTCACCGTTGCCGTTAATCCACAATCCGCTCAATACGGCAAAGTGATTAACAGTTTGTCAGTGGGTGGCCGTAACGAAGCCCACCATTCAGATTTCACCGACGACCGTAAATTCTTATGGGCTGGCGGTTTAGATAGCAGCAAAATTTTTATTTTTGATGTTGCCACTGATCCGGCTAAACCCAAACACACTAAAACCATCACCGATTTCGTCGCTAAAAGTGGTGGCGTGGTTGGGCCGCATAGTATGTATGCCTTGCCAGGGCGGATGTTGATTACCGGCTTATCGAATAATAAAGACCACGGTGGTCGTACCGCGATTGTCGAATACAGCAACGCCGGCGATTACATTGCGACTTATTGGTTACCGACCGACAGTAATCTGCAAGGTGCGATTAAATCCGGTAAATATGCTGATGGTTACAACTATGATGTTCGCGCTTTGCCGCGTAAAAACTTGATGCTGACTTCATCGTTTACCGGTTGGTCAAACTACATGATGGATTTCGGCAAAATGTTGGGTGATGCTGAAGCCATGAAACGCTTTGGTAGTACCGTGGTGCAGTGGGATTTACACACTCGCCAACCGAAAAAAATCTTCGATGTACCTGGCGCACCGTTAGAAATTCGTTGTGCTTGGGCGGAAGAGCATAATTACTGCTTTACCACCACTGCGTTGACTTCAAAAATCTGGCTGATTCACCAAGATCAACAAGGCGAATGGCAAGCCAAAGATGTGGCAGATATTGGCGAGCCAAGCAAAGTGCCGTTGCCAGTCGATATTTCGATTTCCAGCGATGACAAAACCTTGTGGGTTAACACCTTTATGGATGGCAAAACTCGCGCCTTCGACATCAGCGATCCATTGCAACCTAAACAAGTCTTCGAGCAAAAAATCGGTGCTCAAGTGAATATGGTGTCTTCAAGTTGGGATGGAAAGCGCTTGTATTACACATCTTCTTTATTGGCGAATTGGGATAAAAAAGGCGCGGACAACGAGCAATTTTTTAAAGCTTATAGCTGGGATGGTCAACATTTAACCGAGCAATTCTCGATTGATTTCACCAAGGAAAAATTGGGCAGGGCGCATCAAATGCGGTTTGGGGCCTATGCTTTGTACGGTAAGGAAGTTGCTAAGTAAATTGCTATGATTGAATAACTCCCGCAGTTGCGGGAGTTATTTTGAGTCTGATCTTATTTTTCTAAATCAGTTTTAATGGTTTTTTGTAACAAAGTAGCAAGCGCTTTTGCGTCATTATTGTTAAAACTTTCCGCATCGTTTTCGCCAGATGTGACTTTATCAATATGGACACCGGTGATTTTGCTGTCTTTATCTAAAGTCAGCGTGTATTCGGTATCTGCAAATTTATCGCTAAAGAACGATGTGACAGAGCCGACAAAGCTACGACCTTTACTGGCTTGCTCGGCTACATAGCGCACCCGAATTTTGCCTTCATCGTGATTTTTATCAATCACTTCAATATCTGCTAATTGCAAACCATGATTGATTAAATCCCAACCGCGCTCAAAGCGGGTTTTTAATTGCAATACAGGATGTTGATCATCGCCGGTCAGATAAATCAATTTATCTAAATCACTGTTCGCTGGTTTGGATTTTGTTTCACTGCTGGTTGCGGTCGATGATGCTGCACTGCTACGCGATGATTTAATCGGTGTGCTGGTATTGCGCTCAATCGCTAATGTCGGTGGCATTTCTAAATGCTTAATATCGCGATATTTATCAGGACTATCAGCACAAGCGACTAGCAACAAACTTAAACAAGGCAGAGTAAAGACGGTGGTTTTACGCATAATGATTACTCGCAAAAATAACGGCGATGCTCAAGCACAGGGAAAGAGGCGCGGGTTTTTTCTAAACGCAGTTTATCAATGTCGCCACTGACAAAGCCGGCACCGGTTTTGTAGCAATCCAAAACTACGCCCCAAGGATCAACAATCATGCTGTGACCATAAGTTTGGCGACCATTTTTGTGGAAACCACCTTGGTTTGGCGCAATCACATAGCTCAAGTTTTCAATCGCTCTTGCTCTTAGCAATACTTCCCAATGCGCGGCACCGGTTTTGGCGGTGAACGCCGAAGGGATAACGATAATGTCTAAATCGCGGCGAGTGTTAGGGCGGAAAAACTCAGGAAAACGTAGGTCATAACAAACCGCAACGCCCAATTTGCCAAACGGTGTATCAACCACACAAGAATCAATCCCCGCTTCGATGGAGTCAGATTCGCGATATTCTTCACCGCTGTCTGGCACGCTGACATCGAATAAATGCACTTTGTCATAACGAGCCACGCGCTGGCCTTGATCGTTGATCACCAAGCAAGCGGCGCGGACTTTGTTAGGATTGTCGCCAAAAATTGGAATCGTACCGCCGACCACCCAAACGCCGTGTTTTTTAGCGACATTCGATAAGAAATCTTGGATTGGGCCAGTGCCGTCGTGTTCACCGACTTTGACTTTGTCGAATTCATTCATGCCCATGATGGCAAAGTTCTCTGGTAACGCCACCAGCTTAGCGCCGGCTTTGGCTGCTTCGGCGATGAGTTTTTCAGCTTCGAGGAGGTTGGCGCTTACTTGAGGGCCAGAAGCCATTTGAATGGCGGCGCATATCGTCATGGGTATTCTCTTAAATGCTATCAGGAAAAGGTCTTTTATTTCAGCCAGTTAAAATCAGTTGGACCGTGCCAAGTTTTGTTCAGTATGCCATCACGATCTCGTGTTGGTGTTACTTCCAGATCACCCCATTGCCCCGTGACTTTATATTCGGAGCCAAAAAAGTAACCTTCTTGGTAGTCATTGGTAATCACTTCGGTGACAACCGCCGCGATACCGCCCACGATTGTACCAGCAATGGGCAAAGCGTCGGAACTCTTGGGAATCACGGCAATTCGATTATCCAAGGTTTTATCAATCAGATTCGCGCTGCCGATGACTTTCATTTTGGCAGACACAGCATCGACTAATAAGTTATCGGTATAAGCCATGCCATTATTGATTTTAAGGCTGCCAGTGATGGCGTCAAAAGCCAAGCCTTGACGGTAAATATCGCTAAAATCAAGGCTCAAGCGTTTAACCCATTGTTCCATTGCCAACAAACCTAACAAGCGACCAAAGCCAGGTTCGATACTCGAAATCCGGCCATCGCTGAGTTTGACTTGTAACACGCCGTTTAGCTTAGCCAACGAAAATTGATGAGGAGCGCCAAGCCAGCCACCGTTGAAATTCAGTTCGGCATGGGTTTCTTTAAAGTCGTCACTAAAGCCGAGATTGCTCAAAAATTGCCCAAAACCATTCATGCTTAAATTGCCATTGATTTGGGTGCTGGTGCCATTCAATTGTTTAATCCAGTGCGCGGTTAAGTCGATATTTTTGCCAGCGCCGCTGAGTTTGATTTTTTTGAAGTGAATGCCGTTGATTAAGCGCTCGGTTTGTAACTTGAGTTTGCCGAGATTGACGTTGCGCCATAGCACTTGTTGGCTATCAATTTCGATTAAAGGTAATTCGCTGATTGCTTGTTCGGCGGCATCTAAATCCAGCGAATTCATCGCCGATAAATTGATGCTATCCATTTCTAATCGAATTTGTTCACTACCGCCCAGTTGATCAGGCAGGTTGATTCGGCCTTTAGCCATCTCACTATTAATAATGCCATGCCAAGATTGATTGCTATGTTGAAAATGGCATTGCAGAGCGCCGAGATTTTGGCCTTGCCAAATCACTTGGTCAGTATCGAGTAAAACCTCTCGCAGCTTAGGCCAGTTGCTTTCGGATTTATTGAAAGCTGTCATGGCTTGAGCCAATTTAAAACTCGGTTGTTTGATTTCGACCTTTAAGCCCGATTGATAAATGCTGTTAGCCGGATTGCCACCAATCACAATATGACCCGAATATAGACTGGTTTTCTGGCTATCGATTAATAAGGCAGCGTGTAAATTGGTACCGTATTGCGCAGCTAAGGGCAGTAAGTTTTGATGGTCAAATTGAAACACCAACTGTAAGGCTTGCTGTTGTTCGGCGGTTTTGGCTAATAAGTCGATGCCATTGATATTCAGCCCTTGCAGATTGCTATTGATGGTTAAGATGCTGGCTTGATCGTTGGCACTGGGAATTAGCAAATCAGCTTGATAATTAAAACTGCCTTGTCCCATATCGATGGGTAGGAAATTGAATTGTTTTTGCAGATTGCCATAAGTGGTGTTGCCACTAATGAGCAGGTGGCTATTATTACTATCGCCTTTCATTTCGGCTTGGATCGGATAGCCTAAGGTTTTAGCGTTTAGGCCTTTGCTACTGACGCTATCTTCGGTAAAGGTCAAAGTGCCGTTGATATTGTCGATAGGCAAATTCACCGATTTCAAAGTCATCCGCGCATTGTTTAAATGGGCATCAACTTTGGCGCGTACCGGATCATTTTCTTCATAAGGCAGTTTTAAATCCAAGCTAATTTGGGCATTGCCTTCGCTTTTTGCCATTTTTACCAATGAATCAACATTGCCGTGCAGCGGGCCTTTTTGCAGATAGAGCAGGGCATTATTGACTTGGCTTTGTAATTCACCGTGTACCAAAACTTCTGAGCTATTGGCTAAATCATTAATGCCAACAATCGCGTGCTTAATGCCGACGTTTTCACTGCGACCTTCGTGGATAGACACCAGTAAGTTTTCGGCCAAAAAATCCACCGTGGCATATAAATCTTGCAAATGCGGCCAATCTTCATTGAATTGCAGTTCGCCATTGGTGATGGTGAACAAAGTTTCAAAACGGCCTTCGCCATGACTAAACGGAAATTGATCCAAATTGCCATTGACCACCAATTCACCCTCATTGATTTGGCCGGCAACAAAGGCATCATCCAGCCAAGCAACGGCGTCGGCACTCATGATTTTGGCTGGCAAATACTTAGGAACCTGGCTCATATCGTGAAATTCACCAAACCGAGTTAGCAGCTGCAAATTCGGCGAGCTGTGATTTTTTGGTAGGGTCAGCTGGAAGCGGCTGTTGGTTTTAAAGTCTGCACTGTCCAGCGTCAGTTTCTCACTGCTGATTTGCCAATTTTGGCTATCTTGTTGCCAGTGAATTTTGCCGTTTAGCTCAGGCACGAACAGCTTGTTACGGAATACATCCAGTGCATTAATTTCAATATTTTCACTGTTAAAAGCAATTTGGCCTTGGCTTTCATCACCATTTATTTGGCCGCTCAAACCTTGCAAACTGGCCATGCCATTGCTGGGATTGATGCCTAAATTGTCAAACTGGCCTTGTAAGGCGTAATGCTGCCAATCGCTGTTGGCGAACAATTTTACCTCTTGTAATTTACCGCTAGGGTTAAGCTGCGAAAAGTCGGCATATTGGCTGTATTCGCCGATAAACCAAGGGGCGATGTAGCTTAGGGCGTTTAAATCAAACTGCTTAATTAAGGCTGACCAATCACCATTGTTTTGTTGGGCTAGATAAAACTCGGCATTAGTCCAATGTCTATGGCTGGCGAAGATATCTAGGTCATAAACCCCTAAACGCCAATGACCATTTTGATTAAGCCAGCTGATATTGCCGTGAATGGTATCTAAACGTAGGCTTTTGCCTTGTGGATTATCAAGCTTGATTTGTTGGGCTTGGAAATAACCGGCGAGTTGATCAAGCTGAGCATTTTGCCAATGACTCCAGATTTTTAAATCGCCCGAACCTGATGCCAGACTTAAGCCTTGTGGTAGCTTGTCAATGGCCAGCTCTGGGCCTTGTAAATTGTTAGCTTCAATATAAAGCTGGCCTTGCAGACTAGCGGGTTCAAAAATATTGCCAGTGACATTGGCGGAAATTCGCAGCGAATCGCCGTATTGTTCAGGTAAGTGGGTTACAGCATGAAGTTCGTGGCTACCGTCTAAATAATGATTTTTTAACACTAAATCGATGCGGTCAAAGGCAATGCTTTTGCCATCATTTTGAAAGTCTTGCCAATGGATTTGGCTTTGCAAGATTTCGTATTTGCTGCCTTGCATCAACCAAGTCGGTTGCTCATCACTACTGGGTATACCTTTAATGCTGATTTTGCCGTCAGCGTTACGAATTACATCAATATTTAAGCCAACCAAAGTTACCCAGCTGGCGGCAAGTGGGTCGCGGGTTAACAGTAATTGCAGCAAATCAATGCCGATGCGAACTTCTTGCAATTGCATCGGCGCGTGGTCGTTGTCGATATGGATGTCTTGTAAAACCAGGCCGGGGCTAAAGCCGCGCATATTGGTGTCGAGCTTGCCGATATGGATTGGTAGCTGAACCGCTTGTTGGATTTGTTGCTCAAGCTCGGCTTTATAGCTGTTTACTTGAGTCAATAAAACTCGCACCACGGTCAGCGTCACTGCGACCGTGATTAAACTCCAGAACAGCAAATGCTGACTGGCTTTTGAGAAATGTTTGATTAGCAAAGTAAGTGCCTATTCCTTTATAGCAGCACGACGTCGTAATGTTCCTGATTATATTCGGCCTCTGCGCGAATTTTGATACCAATATTTAGAAAGGTTTCTAATTCTGCCAGCATATCGGCTTCTTCGTCCAACAGCATTTCAACGACTTGTTCCGACGCTAACACCATAATTTGTTGGACGTTGTATTGTCTGACGACGCGGATAATTTCGCGGAAAATTTCCAGACAAATCGATTCAGAGGTTTTCAACACCCCTCGACCACCGCAAGTTGAGCAAGGTTCACACAAAATATGTTCCAAGCTTTCGCGGGTGCGTTTACGGGTCATTTCGACCAAGCCTAGTGCAGAAACTTCGGTGATTTTGGTTTTGGCGTGATCTTTATCGAGATTGCGTTGCAAGGCGGTCAATACTTGTTTTTTATGATCCTCGCTCTGCATGTCGATAAAGTCGATGATGATAATCCCGCCCAAATTTCTTAACCGTAATTGGCGAGAAATGGTCTGCGCCGCTTCCAAGTTGGTTTTGAAAATGGTTTCTTCCAGATTGCGTCCACCGACATAGC
The DNA here is from genome assembly GCA_903931355.1 of uncultured Pseudomonadota bacterium. Classification (GTDB taxonomy): domain Bacteria; phylum Pseudomonadota; class Gammaproteobacteria; order Methylococcales; family Methylomonadaceae; genus Methylomonas. Next base: position 4,531 of record CAIZCB010000147.1, on the reverse strand, counting down.
CGCCAGTGTTAACGTCAACGGTCGTCATCGATTCGGTTTGATCGAACACCAAATGACCGCCGGATTTTAGTTTTACTTTACGATCTAACGCTTTGCTGATTTCATCTTCGACATTGTAAATATCAAACACCGGACGTTCGCCGGAATAGTGTTCAATAATCGAAACCACTTCTGGCACAAAAGTCTCGGCAAATTCGACCAGACGTAAAAAGGTTTCGCGTGAATCGACTCGGACTTTTTCAATCCCTTCTTTATACAAATCTCGCAAGGTGCGGATGCTGAGGGTTAAATCTTCGTGAATCAGGGTTTTGACTTTGGCTTTTTTGCTTTTCTCTAAAATCGATTCCCACAATTTGTGCAGAAACGTCATGTCCGAATACAAAATCACATCTTCGACACATTCAGCCGCGGTTCTGGCGATAAAACCACCGGGAGCGTTGTTTTTTTGTAGATAGTTTTCGATGCAAGCCCGCAAACGCATGCGTTCTTCATCACATTCAATCCGCTGCGAAACACCAGAGTTGCCGGCATAAGGCATATAAACTTGATAACGCGATGGAATCGAAATATCGGTGGTTAGGCGTGCGCCTTTGTTGCCTAAAGGGTCTTTAGTGACTTGCACCACTAGTTTTTGACCTTCTTTTAGATAATGCTCAATATTTTCCGAGCCTATCGCTAATTCTTGGCTGTTAAAGTCAGACAAATGCAAAAACGCTGCTTTGTCTAAACCAATATCAACAAACGCCGCCTGCATCCCCGGCAATACTCGACAGACTTCACCTTTATAAATATTACCGACCAAACCTTTTTGTCTGACCCGTTCGATAATTAGCTCTTGCAAGACACCGTTTTCAATCACCGCGACCCGAGTTTCCGGCGGGGTGACATTAATTAAAATTTCTTCACTCATGTGATGACCTTAATCCCTTGTTTGGCTAATAGTTGAGCAGTTTCGTACAGCGGTAAGCCCATCACGCCGGAAAAACTGCCTGTTATTGATTCGATAAAAGTGCTGGCTAAACCCTGAATCGCATAAGCGCCTGCTTTGTCACACGGTTCGCCAGTCTGCCAATAAGCAATGATTTCGTCAGTGCTGAGGGTTTTAAACTTTACTTCGCTAATACTGAGCGCTTGCCAATGCTGATCGCCACGCAAGGATACCGCGCTATAAACTTGATGGCTGCGGCCTGATAAGCGGCTTAACATAGTGACGGCATGATCTAAATCAAGCGGTTTACCCATGATTTCACCATCGCAAATCACGCTGGTGTCTGCGCTTAACACTGGCAAGTTATCATTTAATAACACTTGGCAAACGGCGGATTTTTCAGCGGCCACTCGCTCAACATAAGCCAGTGGCGATTCGTTGGCTAAAGGTGTTTCGTCAATATCCACCGCCATAATCCGATGGCTAATGCCGATTTGCTTAAGTAATTCGCTACGGCGTGGCGAAGCGGAAGCTAAAATAATTTGTGGCTGCATCAGACTGTTTAACGATGATAAGGGTGATTGTTTAACAGACTCCAAGCCCGATAAATTTGTTCCGCGACAACCACACGCACCAAAGGATGCGGGAAGGTCAGCGGAGACAAACTCCAAGACTCTTGCGCCATGTCTTTAACTTGTTGCGACAAGCCTTCTGGCCCACCTACCATCAATGCGACCGGTTGACCATTGCCCAGCCAGCGTTTGAGTGACTGTGACAAATTTTCAGTAGTCCAAGGTTTGCCAGGAATATCCAACGTCACAATATGGCTACGCGCTGGCAAGGCGGCAATCATTCGTTCACCTTCATCACGGGTAATTCGTGCGGTATCGCCACTTCGGCGTTTGTCGGGGGCGATTTCTTTTAATACCAACTCGCATTCACGCGGCAGGCGCTTGGCGTATTCGGTATAGCCTTGCTGTACCCAGTCCGGCATTTTGTTGCCAACGGCAATTAGGTGAATCTGCATTAAGTAAAGGGCAGGTGATGGTGTGAAGGGGTGGGATTATACCTATAAACCCGATTAACGATAATGGCGCGGAGATTGCTAAATGACTCTTGGTAGCGAATCAATGTTATTCTGCGGTTTTGTCAATGGTTACGATTGGCTTAAAGCACTGTAAAATATTCGATAACGGAACCTAATTTATTACCCTCATGGCGATTTTAAGCGCATTACTGAGCATTCCAGCGTTCAGCGCCTTACTGTTAGTTTTTATCTCTGGACACAACACCCGCTTAATTCGATTGATTAGCAATTTGGCGACCAGTTTAGTTTTATTACTGGCTTGCTACATCGTTTGGCAATTTGACTCAAGCAATGCCGCCTTACAATTCAGCGAATATTACCCACTCAATCCCAAACTCGGCAGTGCTTATGCTTTAGGTGTCGATGGCTTGTCGATGCCGATGTTGTTATTAGCCAGCTTATTAACCAGCGTTGCCTTGTTGGTTTCATTTTCGATTACTGAAAATATCAAGGGCTATCACATCTGTCTGTTGCTGTTGGAATTCGGCATGTTGGGGGTGTTTATGGCGCAAGATTGGGCGCTGTTTTACATCTTTTGGGAACTGACCCTGATTCCGCTGTTTTTCCTGATTGATCTTTGGGGCGGCAAACGCCGTCATGCCGCCAGCTTGAATTTCGTGCTCTACACCATGGGCGGCTCGGTATTTATGCTGTTGAGTTTGCTGGCGATTAGCCAATACGATTTGGAACATCAAGGCTCGATGATGGCGTCTATGAGCCAAGCCGCGCAAAGTATGCCGGTGACTGAGCAAGTCTTGGTTTTATTGGGTTTTTTAATCGGCTTTGGGGTCAAGATGCCGATTTTCCCGCTCCACGGTTGGCTACCGCTGGCCCACGTCGAAGCGCCGAGTCCAGTCAGTATTTTGCTGTCGGGGATTTTGTTGAAAATGGGCGCATACGGTTTGTTACGCACAGTGGTGATGTTGCCGGTAGCGGTGCAATTATTACAACCGTTATTAGTGTTTTTGGCCTTGTTTGGGATGATTTACGGCGGCTTGCTGGCTTGGCGACAAATCGATTTAAAAGCGATGGTGGCATATTCCTCGCTCAGTCATATGGGCGTGGTTTTACTGGGAATTGCGGCTTTGAATCACGCTGGCTTTAGCGGCGCTATTTTGCAAATGACTGCCCACGGCTTGATTGCTGGCGCGATGTTTTTATTGGTAGGCTTGTTGTATCAGCGCACCCATACCCGCGACATTCGTGCTTACAGCGGCTTGTTGTCCACCATGCCACGCTTTGCTTTTCTAACCATTATCACTTTGCTCGCCGCGATGGGCTTGCCGGGGTCGGTGGGTTTTATCGCCGAACTGCACACCATCATTGGCGGTTTTCAGCAATGGCATTGGTTAATATTGTTGTTTAGTGTCGGGATTTTAATCAGTGCCGCTTATGCGTTAAGAACCATTAACCGTTTGTTTATGGGAGCGCCTAAAGCTGAGTTACAGTTAATTGCTGATTTGAATTATCGGGAACTGTTGGCGGCTGGGGTTTTGGTCGCGGGGATTGTTGGTTTTGGTTTATTTCCTGCGGGGTTGATTGAATTATCAGCGGCGACGGTTGAGAAGATGGTTTTGGCGGTTAAGTGATGATCGAGCATTATCAAGTATTGAGCTTGCTCAATTTTCTAAAAGGATTCGCTTTGCGAGGCTATTTTAATGTCGGTTTTCGCACCGACAGGCGAGATACTTTCTTTTGTTTGGCCAAAAGAAAGTATCCAAAGAAAAGGCCACCCGACTGCCGCTTGCATCCTGCGCTCCAAAGCTTTTACTGGGGGTTGGCAAAAGGGGCTTCCTGCCCCTTTGCCAACTCGCCGCATCCATGCGGCGACCCTAACGGGCTATTCCCAGTAAAAGCTTTGGTGCTCGGCGCGGCAAACGGGAAAACAACCACTCACTTCGTAACGTCAGATTAGTTAACCATGCACTCATCTACCTCCAATCCTCGCGAGTTGATTCTCGAAGCGATTAGTCATCTCGATCATGTTTTGCCGGGACAAGCGCCGATTCATGATTTTGTGCATCACAACACTTTGCACGGTTTTCAGCATTTGCCGTTTGAGCAGGCTTTGGCGGCGTTTACCGAATTAACTGGCATAGATTGTTATTTAAGCGATCAGCAATTTCGCAGTTTTTATCAGCAAGGCCGGATTGATGATCAAGATATTGATGCCGGATTAGCGTCATTAAAACTAGAACAAACCTCACTCGGTTTTAGCCAGCAAACTTTGTACCGCGCGGCTTTGTTAAATGATTTATCAGCACTTAGCCCAGCGGCTTTGCGTTGGCAGTTGCCGCAATTAACCCCAAAATCCCAAGACTTGTGGCAAGCGATTGTGACCAAGTTGGATCTGCCCCTGACTGACGCTAATCAGGAATCGATTGAAGCAACTGTTCCCACCGAACAATATCGCCAACAGCTAGACAGCTTATTCAACCGCATCGGTGACGAACTCACTTTGCGCGGCTTGCTACTGGTTTTAAGCGGTAAAGATTGTCTGGAACAAGTGCGGCCAC
>CAIZCB010000146.1 GCA_903931355.1 uncultured Pseudomonadota bacterium | reverse complement strand
TAAAATCGCTACAGATTAAGCTAGCCTATGAATGATTTAATATCATGCTATGCTTTAGTTACATAAAACTAACATCAAACTGAATCATGGACAAAACCAACCCACCTCGTCTTGACTCAGACATTCAAAAAATCAAGATGGTCTCAACATCAACTGACAACAGCACACCGATCATCGTGGGCATTGGTGCATCTGCTGGCGGGTTAGAAGCGCTAGAACAATTTTTTAGCTCTATCACCAACGCCAGCAATGTCGCCTTTGTGGTGATCCAGCATCTTGACCCCTCTCAACCCGACATGCTTCCAAGCCTATTACAGCACATTACCAAATTAAAGGTCGTAGAAGCGAGCGAGCGAGTTAAAGCCAAACCAAATTGGGTCTACGTCATCCCACCGAACAAAGATTTATCAATTTTACATGGCCGGCTACTTTTACTGGAACCGACTGCTCATCGAGGCTTTAGATTACCGATTGACGGATTCTTTCGTGCACTTGCCCAAGACCAAAAACAAGCGGCAATAGGTATCGTGCTATCAGGTATGGGCTCCGACGGCACCCTAGGTTTACGAGCAATCAAAGAAAATGGTGGATTAGCTCTGGCCCAAAAACCAGAATCAGCCAAATTTGACAGTATGCCGATCAGCGCAATTGATGCAGGCCTAGCCGACATAATTGCCGAACCCAACGAAATGTGGGGACAAATTATCAATTATATTAAAACAGGTTGTCCGAATTTATCCGACATTTCAGAGCCTATTTTGACATTAAAATCACAAAGCGCTTTAGATCAAATTGTCATTATGCTGCGCGAACGAAATGGTAATGATTTTTCGCTTTACAAAAAAAATACTATTTATCGCCGCATAGAACGCCGCATAGGTTTACACCAAATCCAATCAATTATCGAATATGTGCATTATTTGCATGGAAACCCACAAGAATTGGATTTACTATTTAAAGAATTATTAATTGGCGTCACCCAGTTTTTCCGAGATCCGGCAGTATGGGACATACTAAAAACCAATATACTTCCTGAACTAACATTGAATCACGACACCAATAAACCCATAAGAGCTTGGGTTGCCGCCTGCTCAACCGGAGAAGAGGCATATTCACTAGCCATTATCTTTAAAGAAGCATTACTCACGAACCAACTGCCAAAATCACTTAAATTACAAATATTTGCAACCGATCTTGACCAAGATGCTATAGAAATAGCTAGACAAGGTTATTATCCATCTAATATTAAAGCTGATGTATCTGCAGAGCGGCTATCGCAATTCTTTACTATTGAAGGCAATGGTTATCGAATTAATAAAGAGCTGCGGGAAATGGTGATTTTTGCCCCACAAAATCTAGTCATGGACCCACCATTCACCAAACTAGATATGTTATTTTGTAGAAACTTATTAATCTACCTCAATACTGAACTCCAAAATAAATTAATACCATTATTCTATTACACACTAAACACCAACGGCGTATTATTATTAGGTAATGCAGAAACAGTTAGCGGATTCACTCATTTATTCAGTACAGTTGACAATAAATCACGACTATATCGCCGAATCCAATATCCCTTCCCTATCGGCATTGAATTCCCCACCAAATACTTACCATCAATACCTATTAATCAAGGTAACGAGCAAAAACCACCGACCATTGCTAATATACAAACATTAGCTGAGCAACTTTTGCTACAACAGTTTACACCAGCGGCTGTATTAGTTAACTTCGCTGGCGATATATTATTTATTAGCGGTCGTACAGGAAAATATTTAGAGCCTGCTGCCGGTAAAGCCAATTGGAATATTCACGCCATGGCTCGCGACGGCATTCGCCACGAATTATCTGCCGCATTAAAAACAGCACAACATCAAACTCAAGCAGTAGAAATTAAAAACTTAACCGTTGAATCTCACAACATAAACCAATCAATCAACCTAACTGTTCAGGCAATTAATAAACCAAAAGCTTTAAGTGGCATGTTAATTGTTGTATTTACCGATATACCTCGTCCTGAAACTAAAGAATCACAGGAAACCGGTTGTAATGTAGAACATCACAAATTACAAACCGAGCTCAAACGTACCCGCGAACAATTGCAATCAGCTTATGAAGATATGCAATCCTCACAAGAAGAACTGCGATCTGCGAACGAGGAACTACAATCCACTAACGAAGAACTGCAATCATCGAACGAAGAATTAATGACCTCTAAAGAAGAAATGCAGTCATTAAATGAAGAATTACAAACTGTCAATGCGCAATTACAAGCCAAACTAGATGACTTATCTAGGGCAAGCAATGATATGAACAATTTACTCAATAGCATGGAAATTGCCACCATATTTCTCGACAATGCTTTACATATACGTCGATTCACCAGTAACTCAACGAATTTATTTAAATTAATCAATAGCGACTTAGGTCGCCCATTATCCGATATTGTCAACGATTTAAATTACCCTCAACTACAACAAGACGCAGAAGACGTCCTTCGCACCTTAATTTTCAAAGAAAAACAAGTCACTGCCAATAATCAACGCTGGTTCAAAGTACGAATTATGCCCTACCGAACTCATGACAATATTATTGATGGCGTAGTAATTACTTTTATTGACATTTCTGAAACTAAACTTTTAGAAGCACAATTACGAGAAAAGCCTTAATAAAATAAATCGCTTATGTGCTGTATAACACAGACAAGCTATAAAGCATAACTCTATACTGACCTAGTACTTTTACACCACAGCCTAGGAATCTAGCCATGAGCATGTCAATTTCTACGATTATATTTACTATTCTTTTTTTAATGTTGTTAGG
>CAIZCB010000145.1 GCA_903931355.1 uncultured Pseudomonadota bacterium | reverse complement strand
TTTTATCAAACCTACGCAATTAATGACAACCGAAGGTCTAATTTGATTAAAAATTCGCATTAAATTATCAATATTTCCAATATCATCACATACTAATAGACGATCAACAATGGATGATGAAAAAAAACATTTCACGTCATAATTACGAATGGTGCCAAAAGTATCCCAGTCTGATTGTTTACTCAAGACACGTAGCATGGCATTTCCGAGCATGCCACTAGCACCCAAAATCAATATTTTCATTATTCGCCAAATTAAAAAAGGTACTTATATGAAGTTTGATATTTTTTCTTATGCATTTTTATTTAATTGATTTGTGTTTATCTGTTAGTCTTAGAGATTTTATAACTATAGCAACATGCTAAATTGGAGGTGTTTTTTGTAATTTATAGATCGTAGAATATTTTTGTCTTAATTATCTTTTGATCGACACTGTAATCCAACCCGGCACCTTGAATTTTATAATAGATAAGTAGATTACGATATAAACGATTACAAAAAACAACGAAAAAATCTGTAATATAAAAGTGTGACGCCAGAATAAAACCGCAGGTATTACTGCAATTGATGTCAATATCCAGAGGTATGGTGATGTTAGTGAATTGCGGATTATCAGATCCATTGGTTCTTGCGAACCTATTCCCCAGCGTATGACACGGTGATAAATTAAATTGTGTAAATGTCCTGCATCTGGCATGCCAGGGTGGGTTCCTAGTAGTACCATTCGCCGATAAATTGTGAAAAGAGTTTCAAAAATCGGGTAACAGCAGAGTAAAAGGGGAAACCATTTCGATACTTCTACGTGTCGGGTTGTCAACAAAATCGAGCATTCGGCAATCCAGAAACCAATTAAATATGCGCCGCCATCACCAAGAAAAATTAAACCTCTAGGATAATTCCAGATCAAAAAACCTGAAATAGCACCGATCATGGCAAAAACTACAATCATGATTTCGAAATCATTAACCTGAAATGCTACATAGGCAATCCCAGTCAAGATAATGATTGCAACCATTCCCGATAGGCCGTTATAACCATCAATGATATTGAAAGAATTAGAAACGCCAGCCACTGCGAAACATGTAATAGCGACTGATATCCAAAAATAATTGAGCATTAAATTATCAAGTCCTAGGATTTGCAGGTTTTGTAACCAGCCTCCTAATAAGTAACCAGCAAGACCAGCGGATATTGCTGTGGCTATTAGACGTACTTTGACCCCCACTCGCTTAGTTATATCTTCAGAAAATCCAGCTAGGAATGCTGGTAACGCACTTGTTAACAATAATAAGCCAAATAAACCGACTTGATTGGTCTGGGTATAGTGGAATGCTAATGCCCCTAAAAGACCGATGATTAAGCTGAGTCCTCCGATGCGTGGTACTGGGCTAACATGAAATTTTTGTATGCCTGTTAGGTCATGATCTGCTGTGAGGTGATCATGCAAATAATTGAAGCGAACTACTAGCAAGGTAGTCAAAAAGCTTAGAATAAAACTGATTACAATGGTAGACATATTTGTTATTAATTCGCAGGTTATACAGGATGCTTTCAAAATCGAAGTGCAACATATCAATTATCAATGAATGATGTTTGAGTTTATAGAGCTTTTCAAAAGTATTTCTCGATAAACCGTTGGTAGTGAGCGTATCCAAGTCCTTTTTTGGGCGAGCATTAACTTCGTCGCAAATGCATCCAATTGTTGCTTAATGTAGCCCGTAAAGATCAGCTTCCAAACCATTTATGATTTCGTTAGAGTCTCGCTGCTAAGGGCTATGGATTTCCCAGAAATACACAATAGCAATGCTAGTGTTCTTGGTAAGTTGTTTTATGTAAAGCTATTTCTCGGCCTTGATTGTAAGTCAATCTGAGCCGTATTGGTTAAGTAATATTGTTGAATTTATTGGTAAAGGTCTGTAATACATTGGCTGTTGTGGATGAGTGAGCTTAACCAGCTCAACAAAGTTCGCTCTATGGCTCGAATGCTGTAGTTTTGTATTACTTAGTGCTGCGACCTTCAGATTGAAGTTGTTGAAAATGTTTTGTGATCCTTTCTATGTGCATAACTTATCAGCATTTGGGTGCGGTAATAACGACATAGATTTTTTCTGTCACCTACATTTTATGATCAACGTCGCATATAGCAGACGAATCGCGTTAACTTTATTTATTCATCAGTTAAACGCATAAAACTTCGGCTAACATTCGCTCAACGCCTAGTTGCCAGTCAGGTAACTTCAAATCAAATTGGTTTTGCAATTTCTCGATATTCAACCGCGAATTCAACGGCCTTTGAGCTGGCGTAGGATAGGCGCGGGTTGGAATTGCTGAGATGGCATTTTCTGCTATTTTTAGCTCAATATCTCTTTGCCTTGCGTAATCCAAGACATAGCGAGCGTAGTCATACCAACTAGTTTCACCGGCTGCCGCCAAATGATACAAGCCCGATAATTCCGGTTTTTGTAATCCGCTTCTAATCGCATGAGCGGTAACATCGGCTAATAATTCTGCGCCAGTCGGTGCGCCGATTTGGTCGTTAATCACTGATAACTGATCGCGCTCTTTCGCCAGTCTTAGCATGGTTTTAGCAAAATTATTGCCACGCGCGGCATAAACCCAGCTGGTACGGAAAATTAAATGTAACCCTTCAGCCGCTTGAATCGCTTGTTCACCGGCCAGCTTGCTTTGGCCGTAAACACTTAATGGTGCAACGGCATCGGTTTCTTGCCAAGCTTGATTTCCAGAGCCATTAAACACGTAGTCGGTTGAATAGTGGACTAACCAAGCGCCGGTTTGTTTGGCGGCTTGAGCTAATGCTTCTGGGGCTTTGGCGTTGATGGTGTAGGCTAACTCGGTTTCAGTTTCGGCTTTATCGACGGCGGTGTAAGCGGCGGCGTTGACGATCACGGTGGGCTTTAGTGTCTTAACCGTTTGAGCTACTGCATCAGGTTGACTCAGATCGCCACAGTAATCTGTGCTGTGACGATCCAAAGCGATTAATTCACCTAATGGCGCTAGACTGCGTTGCAACTCCCAGCCAACTTGGCCGTTTTTGCCGAGTAATAAAATTCTCATTAGTGTCTAGCGGCGTAGTTGGTGTCTAGCCAAGATTGATAATCACCGGATAGGACATTGCTGACCCAAGCTTGGTTATCCAAATACCATTGCACGGTTTTTTGAATCCCCGTTTCAAAGGTTTCTGTGGGTTTCCAGCCTAATTGTTGTTCGAGTTTACGCGCATCAATCGCATAGCGGCGGTCGTGGCCTGGGCGGTCGGTGACGTAGATGATTTGCTCAGCGTAAGATTTACCATCCGTGCGCGGTTGCAGTTGGTCAAGAATGCTGCACAAAGTATGTACCACATCCAGATTAGGTTTTTCATTCCAACCGCCGACGTTATAAACCTCGCCGACTTGTCCAGATTCCAACACTCGACGAATCGCGCTGCAATGGTCTTTGACATACAACCAATCACGGATTTGTTGGCCATCGCCGTAAATCGGTAACGCTTTGCCAGCCAATGCATTTTGAATGCACAACGGAATCAGTTTTTCGGGAAAGTGATAAGGCCCGTAGTTATTGGAGCAATTGGTGGTTAAAACCGGCAAGCCGTAGGTGTGATGATAAGCGCGAACTAAATGATCACTGGCGGCTTTGCTGGCCGAGTAGGGGCTATTGGGTTGATATTGATTTTCTTCGGCAAAGGGTGGGTCGGTTTTGTCTAAAGAGCCATAGACTTCGTCGGTGGAAACATGCAGTAAACGGAATGCTGATTTTGGCTCCGCATCCAAGTCATTCCAATAATGGCGAATGGCTTCTAATAAGCGAAAACTGCCGACAATATTGGTTTGAATAAAATCCTCTGGGCCATGAATCGAACGATCAACATGGGATTCGGCAGCGAAATTGACTACTGCGCGAATTTGATGGGTTTTCAGTAGATTGCTTAGTAAATCGTAATCAGCAATATCGCCTTTGACGAAAATATGACGAGGATCATCTTTGAGGCTGGCGAGGTTTTGCAGATTGCCAGCGTAGGTGAGTTTATCGAGATTAACCACCGCTTCGTCGTGTTGTTGTAGCCAATCTAAAACAAAATTACTGCCGATAAAGCCAGCGCCGCCGGTTACTAAAATGGTCATAGTTCTAAAAATTTAAAAAGATTAAATTGTAGGGTGGATAAGCGTAGCGCATCCACCAATGGCTTTAAATTTATGGTAGCTGGTTATCTCGAAACTACCTCATCAAAAATGCTTAACGATTAGAAAAATTGTTTTGCAAAGTTAGCAATCGCAATGGCTAGTAATACGCCTAGCATCCATTTGACTAAAGCTAATTCGCCCATCACGGTATTTAGCTGGCCAACTAAACGAAGTTCTATTCGTTCTAAATCATTTTTTGTTGCTAATTCAGTTTTCATGTGTGACTAGAGTATAACATTAAGCCTTTTAGGGGGATTTGCTAATCGCAGAACCACCCCAAAAGCTTAATGGTTGGCAAAAACCTCAAACTTGCCTTCTTTATCAAACGAAATCACTTTATACGGATCAGCCTGACCGCCCATTTCCATGCCTGGGCTACCCATTGGCATTCCAGGTGCGGCAATTCCGGCTACTTTGCTTTTACTATCCAGCATTTTTTGAATATCGCCAGCCGGTACATGGCCTTCCACCACATAACCATCGACAATCGCTGTATGGCAAGAAGCTAATTTGTCAGGCAAGCCGTGTTTTTCTTTAATCGCCTGCATGTCATCACTGACGATGTCTTTAACTTTAAAACCGTTTTGTTTAACGTGTTCTATCCATTTGCCACAACAGCCGCAAGTTGGGCTGCGATAAACCGTCATTTCGGTGTCAGCCGCGATTGCGTTTAAGCTTAAACCGCTTAGCAATAAAATCATCAAATTACGCATAAATTCCTCTCTATTCGCCGTTAAGGGTAACGATAATGGTGCGTGAATCGGCATGATTGCGATGTTCGCACAGGTAAATGCCTTGCCAAGTGCCTAACGCTAATTGGCCTTGGCGAATCGGGATGGTCAGCGAATTGCCGATAATAACCGATTTGATATGAGCTGGCATATCATCCGAACCTTCGAGCGTGTGCCGATAATAGGGTTCATTTTCGGCAACTGCGCGAGAAAAATAGCGTTCCAAATCACCGCGAACATCAGCGTCAGCATTTTCGTTCAGCGCTAACGAAGCTGATGTGTGCTGCAAGAAAATATGCGCCAAGCCAATTTTAAAGCGTTTTAATTCCGGTAACTGGCTGACAATCTCGCGGCTGACTAAATGAAAGCCGCGCGGTTTAGCGGTCAGTTGTAATGAGTTTTGAATCCACATTAGCCAGCGCTGTGATATTGCGGGCTTAATTCATGCACGGCATCCACCATCGCTT
>CAIZCB010000144.1 GCA_903931355.1 uncultured Pseudomonadota bacterium | reverse complement strand
TGAGCATTGATAAAACTACGGAAATCGGCGATGGTCATCCAAGGATCGTGAGGGTTTTTCAATGAAGCAATGATGTCATCAAAAATACCGGGCTCAAATTGGTTGAAATGACCGCATTCCAATAAGTGCATCACTGCTTGTAAATCGCTGTCTTGGTTGATGTAGCTTTGTGGGTTGTAGTTGGGACGCAAGGCTTCAACTTCGGCTTCGGTTAGACCAAATAAGAAGAAATTTTCAGCACCGACTTCTTCACGAATTTCAATATTAGCGCCGTCCAAAGTGCCGATAGGTAAGGCACCGTTCATCATAAATTTCATATTGCCGGTGCCAGAGGCTTCTTTACCAGCGGTAGAAATTTGTTCGGATAAATCAGCACCGGGGCAAATCACTTCCATCGCTGATACTCGATAATTAGCCATAAAGACTAATTTCAATTTATCGCCAATTTCAGGGTCGTTATTGATCACTTCGGCGACGTTATTGATCAATTTGATGGTTTTCTTCGCCATCACATAACCCGGTGCGGCTTTACCACCAATCAATACACAACGTGGCACCCAATTTTCAATATCGCCGCGTTTGATTCGGTTATAGAGATGAATCACATGCAACACGTTGAGAATTTGGCGTTTGTATTCGTGAATCCGCTTCACTTGTACATCGAACAAAGCGTTTACGTTGATATCAATATCGTGTTCGAGTTTTTTCAAATCAACCAAGCGTTGTTTACTGTTTTGATTAATGTGTTGCCATTTTTTTCTGAAATTGGCGTTTTCAGCATAAGGCTTCAATTTCGACAATTGCGCCAAATCGGTAATCCACGCATCACCAATAGTGTCGGTAATTAAATCCGCTAGTTCGGGATTACAACCCGCTAACCAACGTCTAGGCGTGACGCCATTGGTTTTGTTGTTAAACTTTTTCGGCCAGAGTTGGTAGAAATCGTTGAACAAACCATCTTTCAACAATTTGGTATGTAATTCCGCCACACCATTAACCGAGAAGCTACCAACGATTGCCAGATAAGCCATTCGCACTTTTTTATCATGGCCTTCCTCAATCAACGACATCCGCGCTAAACGCTCACCATCACCAGGCCAATGCGCTGACACTTCGGCTAAAAAGTGGGCGTTGATTTCATAAATAATTTCCATCAAGCGTGGCAACAAATGTTGCATCAGGCTAACCGACCATTTTTCCAAGGCTTCTGGCAGTAAGGTGTGGTTGGTGTAAGCCATGGTGTTGCGGGTAATTTCCCAAGCCACTTGCCAAGTTAAGCCATAGACATCTAACAAAATCCGCATTAATTCGGCAACCGCGATACTCGGATGAGTGTCGTTGAGCTGAAAACAGTTTTTGGCGGCAAACTGGCTGAAATCTTGCCCATGCATCGCAACCCAGCGCCCCACCACATCTTGCAAACTGGCAGAGGCCAGTAGATATTGTTGTTGTAAGCGTAGCGCTTTGCCGTTTTCGTTGGCGTCATTGGGGTACAACACCATAGTGATGTTTTCGGCAGTATTTTTCTGCGCCACCGCTTCGGCATAATCACCGGCATTAAACTCTTGTAGATTGAATTCGTCGGTGGCCATCGCCTTCCACAACCGCAAGGTATTGACGGTGCCGTTTTGATAACCTGGGACTGGGGTGTCATAAGGCATAGCCAAAATATCGCGAGTGTTTACCCAACTGGTTCGCGATTTGCCATGCTCATCAATATGGATTTCGGTATGACCACCGAATTTGATTTTTACCGTGTATTCAGGGCGTTCAATTTCCCAAATATTGCCCATTCTTAGCCAATGGTCGGGGCGTTCGATTTGTTCGCCATTAACGATATGCTGCGAGAACATGCCGTATTCGTAGCGCAAGCCATAACCGGTGACAGGCAATTGCAAGGTGGCACAGCTGTCGATAAAACAAGCCGCTAAGCGTCCTAAGCCGCCATTACCTAAGCCAGCATCCGGTTCGCTGTCCAATAATTCTTCTAACTCAATACCCACTTCGTACAACGCTTTTTTAGCGACATCATCAACACCTAAATTCAACATCGCGTTGCTTAACGAGCGGCCCATCAAGAATTCCATCGACAGGTAATAAGCTTTTTTGCAATCGCTATCGCGGTAAGTGTTGTAGGTTTGTTTCCAGCGCTCGACTAAACGGTCGCTGATAGCCAGTGACAAGGCTTGGTAGGCGTAATGCACAGAGCGGCAATTTTCATCACGGCCTAAACGATGGCTGTAATAGTGTTTAAAATCGGCAATTAAATGCTTTTTAGCTAAGCCCAGTTTGGGTAATTGGGTAATGTCCGATTTAGGTTTGCTGGTGCGAAAAATGCGATGTGGCATGGAATTTACCTTGGTGTGAGCGTTCTGGCCTGAGTGCGGTAAGTCGAATCCATTCGAGCCTGCGCCGATTAAAAGACTAGTTTAAAACATCAGGCTGAAGGCTGTCAGCCTGATGTGGGTTTTTCAGGGTTTGCGCCCCTAGCCGAAAAACTTTCTTGTGCTAGAATTTTGACCATAACCTTGAGCGCTGGAGCCTATCAAATGACTGATGATGAATTAAAAGCCTTAGTTGCAAGTTTGGCTGTTGACAGCAAAAATTTGCGTGAAGCTCAGAAAGTGACGGTCGAACAAATGAAAAAGACGGATGAGCAAATGAAGCGCACCGACGAGCAAATGAAACGAACTGATGCAAAATTAGAGCGTATGGGCATTACTCTCGGCAATATTGGTAAAAATCAAGGTGATGTAGCAGAAGAGTTCTTTTTACATAGCCTGCTAAAAGACAATCGTTTAGGCAATATTCATTTCGACGATGTAGTTAAAAACATGCAAAAACATCGCGGCCAAATTCAGGAAGAATACGATTTAGTGATGACCAATGGCAATGCAGTGGGAATTGTCGAAGTGAAATACAAAGCCCACGCCAACGATTTAGATAAATTAGATCGCAAAATGAAATGCTTTAAACAGCTGTTTCCGATTTATCAGGACTTTAAACAATACGGTGCGATTGCTGCTTTTCATATCAATGAAGACGCTAAAAAAGAAGCCTTACAACGGGGCTATTTTGTTTTACAGCGCAGTGGCGATTTGGTGCATACCGAAAGCGCTGAAACTTTAACCGTCCTCTAATCACGCATAAAAATACATCGCCCCCAACAAAGGCGTTTTCGGATTTAGTGATAATTTCACCGAAACGCTAGACAACAAGGGTTGAAACCGACCTTTAGCAGTAAAACCTTTCAAAAATACGCCGGATTCCAACACAGGCCGGATTTTCGGGCCAATCCCGCCACCAATAAACACACCACCGGTAGCAAAGCTTTTCAAAGCCAAATTACTGGCTTCGGCACCGTAAATTTCCACCAATAAACGCACTGCTTCTTGGCACAATTTATCCTCACCTTGCACACCTAACCTTGAAATCAAGGCATTACGATCAATCCCCGTACAATCTTTGGCATCTGGCACAATCGGGCAAGCCGGTGCAAAGCCTGTGTCGCGTAAAAAATCATAGAGATGACTAAAGCCAATACCGGACAAAATCCGTTCATAGCTAACATGATCGGGATATAAACCACGCAAATACTGCAACAAAGCATCTTGCTGAGCGGTTTGTGGGGCGAAACTACAATGACCACCTTCGGTCGCCATTGGCTGATAGTTTTGACCATTCCAATGCAAAATTGCTTCACCTAAACCGGTACCCGCTGCAATCACAGCAATATTGCCGGTTTGCGGTTTAGCGTTAGGATTTAACTCGATAAATTCATCAGCTTTGAGATGCAACATGCCAACTGCCAT
>CAIZCB010000143.1 GCA_903931355.1 uncultured Pseudomonadota bacterium | reverse complement strand
TGCTGGTAAATCAGTTACCAGCATTTTTACCAGCATTTGCCGGTAGATTGCATTGTATTCCACTGCATTTCTTTGAACAACAAAAAACCCGCTAAGCCTTGCGACTCGCGGGTTTAATATACTTCTTTGAACGTTCTTGGATGGTGTATTGGTGGAGGCGGCGGGAATTGAACCCGCGTCCGCAAGCACTCCGCCACAAGCTCTACATGCTTATCCCGCGCTTTTAATTTAACTGTTGACTACCCGTCGGGCCAAGAGGATCAACAGCGATTTCGATTGGATTTAGCGCTTTTAGCTCCGAACTAAGCCTTGGCGCGATCTTATGTAATATGATCCCTGAATGCCCCGAAGAGCGCTGCACGCATAAGCACACACAGTCAGAGAAGTGGTGCAGGTTTTAAGCTGCTAAGGCCACTGAGTAGTTTTCGTCATTTGCGAATACTTTATTTCAGTAGGTTTTACGAGCTGTACTGTGCTCGGCATGCACCTGAGGTTTTGCTACCCACGTCGAAGCCAGGTCGCCCCCAAGAGCTTGTATTCTATCCAATTGCCGCGAAGCTTGTCATTTTTGTTTTAGAATCAATTAAATCCCTTGGTTTCCGGTTTAACGGGTGAGCAATTAGATGACGCCTTGCGCAATCACCGGCGTCACCCAGTAATGCAAACCCGCCCCCGCAAAATCGGTTTTTAACTGATTCAAAACCGCACCAATATCATTTTTTTCAACATACATCTGAAAGCTGATTTTCCCCTGCCTGCCACTGACTAACTCAGCCAGCGATGAACCGTGATTACTATGATGGTGGGCATTGACTGCAAAGCTGGAAAAACCTTGAGCGGTTTCAAAGCCCAACAAACAATCCACCACCGCATCTTCAAGGCTGGGAGGGACGTGAATAGTAATTAAGTAATCGCTATGACTCATTATTCAATCTCCCTTGGCTGGCCAAATCGTAAATACAGTATCGGCAGCATAATTAAGGTTAGTAAGGTTGAGGACAATAAGCCGCCAGTGACCACAATCGCCAAAGGCCGCTGAATTTCCGAACCTGGGCCGGATGCAAACAATAATGGAATCAAACCAAATGCCGCAATGCTGGCGGTCATTAACACCGGCCTTAATCGCCGCACCGAGCCAATTAAAACCACTCGCGATAACTCCATACCTGTTGCCGCTAATTGATTGAAATAGCTAACCATCACTACCCCGTTCAACACCGCAATCCCCAACAAAGCGATAAAACCCACCGAAGCGGGCACTGATAAATATTCGCCGGATAAACCTAAAGCAAACACCCCACCTATCATCGCCAAGGGAATATTGGATAACACTAGCACTGCTTGTCTGACCGAACCAAAAGTCGAAAACAGTAATAAGAAAATTAAGCCCAATGACACCGGAATCACCAAAGACAAACGCGCCGCCGCCCGTTGTTGATTTTCAAACTGGCCGCCAAATTCGACATGAAAGCCGGTTGGTAATTGGATTTTTTCCGCCACCGCTTTTCTGGCTTCATCAACAAACCCCACCAAATCGCGACCTTCGACATTGCTACGAATCACCACGAATCGCTGGCCTTTTTCGCGATCAATAGACACCACGCCTTCGACTTTTTCGATTTTAGCGACTGCGGTAATCGGAATATGGTTGCCGTCAGCGAGGCTGATTTGTAGGTTATCAAAATTGGCAGTGGTGCTATCGCCACGCAACAACAGCGGCGTGCGTTTTATGCCTTCTTGAACGATACCCAGTTGCAGACCTTCGACTTGCGCTCGCAACAGGTTTTCAATCGTGTTGCTATCCAAACCAAAACGCCCCGCCGCTTGACGATCAATGCTTAATTGCAAGAACTGCATCCCTTCGTTTTCACGGGTAAACACATCGCTG
>CAIZCB010000142.1 GCA_903931355.1 uncultured Pseudomonadota bacterium | reverse complement strand
TTGCCAGAGCTGATCACATCAAAAGCATAAATACTGCGTAACATTAGTTAGGAATCTGGTTGATTTTCTGGATCAACCTTTAACCCAACTTAAACCCCACATAAAACCCACCCACACTGCTAACACCGCGACTGCTAATCAACGCCAAACGATCAACCAAAAAACCGCCTGAGCTTTTTGCCGATTCCGCGGCGGTTGAGGCGACGTTTTGTAATATGTCGTTGTTGATGCTGATGATGCCAGCGTATTCAGCCAGAAATAGCGTTACGATCATTGCGCCGCCGATGAATAACACGATGCGGATCATTTTTTTAGCAAAGTAGCCGACCGCCATACCAATTAAAAACGGGCCGCCTAGGTTGTTGAGCAAAAAGCCACTGGAAAAAATATCGTTGCTATCTGGGAGAGTGGTGTTGATGTCGTTCATAGATTTTCTGTTGGGGCTGTGGCGTAAAAGTGCTTAATTTTATAGTGAATCAGGGTGTTTGATGTTAGATAAATCGTGGATTGTTTGCGGGTCTAAATCTGCGCTCTGTTAGTATCGATGATAAAATCCAGTTTTTTACGTTGTTTAATTAAAGGAACAAGATGAGCAAAATAACCATTGAACATAACCCAAGTGAAGAGCGTTTAGCGGAACTAGGTGTTTCTAGCTGGCCGATTTGGGAAAAAGAAGTGTCTAAATTCCCGATTGATTTTGATGAAACTGAAACCGCTTACGTTTTAGAAGGCGAAATTTTGGTGACTCCAAGAGGCGGCGAGCCAGTTCGTATCGTTGCTGGTGATTTAGTAGCGTTCCATGCTGGTTTGGATAGTGATTGGGAAGTGGTTAAACCATTGCGTAAGCACTATCACTACGATTAATTGTTAGGCTTATACGCTAAGCAAAAAGGCACCGAGAGGTGCCTTTTTTATGCCCAAGTTTTTTACAGTTGCTGATAAAGCGCCAAATATTGATTGGCGCTGTTTTGCCAGGAAAAGTCTTTTGCCATCGCATTGCGTTGGATTTTTTTCCAGTGGGTTTTATTGTCGAATAACACCAAGCTGCGTTTAATCGCTTCCATCAAGGCTGATGGATTAGCATCGTTGAACACGATGCCGGTCGCGGTGTTTAGGGTGTGGGGGAGGGCGTCGATGACGGTATCGGCTAAGCCGCCAGTTTTGCGAACGATGGGTAGGGTGCCGTAGCGTTGGCTGTACATTTGGTTAAGGCCGCATGGCTCAAAGCGCGAGGGCATCAGGAACACATCAACACCGGCTTCGATTTGATGCGCCAAGCTTTCGTTGTAGCCGATGTTGATAGCAATTTTGTCAGGGTATTGGCTGGCAAAGCCTTGTAGCTGTTGCTCATAGGCTTTGTCGCCACTGCCGAGTAAAACAAATTGCAGCGGCATTTCGACCATTTCCGCCAAACAACTTAATACTAAATCTATCCCTTTTTGCTCGACTAAGCGGCCAATCAAGCCAAATAGTGGGATTTTTTCATCAACCGGTAAGCTCATGCGTTGTTGCAGTGCGGTTTTGTTGCTTTGTTTATCGGCTAATTTGCTGGCGCTGTAGGTTTGCGGCAGGCTGGCGTCGGTGGCAGGGTTCCAGATGGCGGTATCGATGCCGTTGATGATGCCGGTGAGTTTGTCTTGGCGGTAGCTGAGTAAGCCTTCTAATCCATAACCGAATTCAGCAGTTTGGATTTCCAGCGCATAGGTTGGGCTAACGGTGGTGATTCGGTCGGCAAACGCCAAGCCGCCTTTGATGAACGACATCATGCCGTGATATTCCAAGCCTTCTGGATGCCAAAGTTGGCCAGGTAAATTGAGTTGGACGTAGGTGTCGCGGTCGAAAGTGCCTTGGTAGGCCATGTTGTGGATAGTGAAAACTGTCTCTGGGCGTTGCGTTTCTAATGACAACAAGGCAGGCACCAAGCCGGTTTGCCAGTCGTTGCAATGCACCACGTCGGGCTGCCAATCAAGATCGACGCGGTTCATCGCCACTTCGGTGACGATGCGGCAAAACAGCGCAAAGCGGTCGGCAATGTCAGGCCACGCTTCGCCGTTGGCATCGACGTAGGGATTGCCCGGGAAGTCAAAAAACGGCGGGTAATCGACTAGCCAGACGGTGACATTAGTATCGGGTAGCACGGTTTCTAATAGCTGAACCTCGCAATTATTAACCATGATAGAACCCAGTTGGCGGCTGGGTTGCTGGTGTTTAATCGCTTGGTAATTCGGCATGATAATCCGAATGTCTTGGCCTAATTCTGATAAAGCGGCAGGCAAGCTGCCAGCAACATCGGCTAAGCCACCAGTTTTAATTAAAGGATGGGTTTCGCTACTGGCGAACAGGATTTTTTTCATAATGGCTATGACAATTTTAAGATGATGCCAGCCAATGGCGGCAGGGTCACAGTAATTGAGTCGGTTTGATTCATCCATGCAATCGGTTCGGAAACGCTGATGGCGTTGCCGACATTGCTTCCATCGTAATACTGCGAGTCGGAGTTAAAAATCGTGGTGTAGCTACCTGCCGTTGGTACGCCAATTCGATATTGGTGGCGTGGTACAGGGGTAAAGTTAAGAATCACAATTAAATCTTCATCTGCTGATTTGCGGCGATAGCTAATCACTGATTGTTGTACGTCGTGACAGTCTATCCACTCAAAGCCTTGGCCTTCAAAATCGTGTTGATATAAGGCTGATTGTGAGGTGTAGAGCTGGTTTAAGTCTTTGACTAAGGTTTGCATCCCTTGGTGGTGTGGGAACTGTAGCAAATACCAATCTAAGCTACGGTTAAAGCCCCATTCGGTGCCTTGTGCGAATTCGCTGCCCATAAACAGCAGTTTTTTGCCCGGATAGGTAAACATCAGGGTGTAAAGCAAACGTAAATTGGCAAAGCGTTGCCATTCGTCGCCCGGCATTTTATTTAGCAATGAACCTTTGCCGTGCACCACTTCGTCATGCGAGAACGGTAGGATAAAGTTTTCGCTAAACGCATACAGCAGGCCAAAGGT
>CAIZCB010000141.1 GCA_903931355.1 uncultured Pseudomonadota bacterium | reverse complement strand
GTTATCTATGGATAGAATTACCGGACATAGTGATATTGCACCGGAGCGGAAAGATGATCCGGGGGAGTTTTTTGATTGGGGAAAGTATCGGGATTTGTTGGATTAGCTCAATAAAAAGCTAACCCAACAAATGCTGTCTTAATCTGCTGTTGAGATAAACCGAGATAGCACAATAACTAATAAAGAAAACACAATAAAAACAACTGCAGCAATTACCGATAAATAATAAATTGCGCACGCTAAACCAACGAGACCACAGGCAGCACCGATCAACATAATAATAAGATGATAGGCGTTTGGTTTTGCGGTCTTAATTAGCTCAACAGATATACTAAAACTTAACAACGGAATTGCAGCAGAAAAACCAATCAAAGCAAATTCTCTTGTTCCTGAAAGCGAATCTACGCTTAATAGCGCAAGCATTCCTGCCAATGTTGCTGACAATAATGCAGTTGCAGCAACAACACCTTCAGGTCTAATCCTCAGATATTTTAGTTGATTCATTTTTTCTCTTAGAAAAGTTAACAAAATTAAAATTCTTTACGTCCAACCCCAAAACTTTCCAGCAACATCAGTGCCACGCCAACACAAATCGCTGAATCAGCAATGTTAAACGCCGGCCAATGCCAGTCTTGGTAATAAACATCCAGAAAATCAATCACATAACCATAAGCAACCCGATCAATCAGGTTGCCGATAGCGCCGCCCAGCACTAAGGCCAAGGCAACCGCCATCAAAGTTTCATGCTGTTTCAAACGCGCCAGCCACAAGCCGATAATACTGCTCATCACCACTGCTAAACCGGCAAACAACCAGCGTTGCCAGCCGCCAGCGTCGCTTAAAAAGCTGAACGCCGCGCCGGTGTTGTGAACGTAAGTCAGATTGAAATAGGGCAGCAATGGTATCGATTCAAACAATTGCATCGAACCATCCACCGCGAGTTTGCTGGCTTGATCAAGCAACAAACTCAACACCGATACCCACAACCATTTAAGCATAGCGACGACTCTCACCATCACCAGCGACGTTTTCTACGCAACGGCCACACAGTTCTGGATGTTCGGCATGATGACCAACATCAGGACGTTGATGCCAGCAACGAACGCATTTGTGATGCTCAGAAACCCGCACTTTCAGCTTCAAACCATCCAATTCAGTAGCGACTGCATCAGCTGGCGCATGAACTAATTGCACAACCTCCGCGTGAGAAGTGATAAACACAAAACGCAGTTCATCGCCTAATTTGCCCAGTTCGCTGAAATAGTTATCGTCGCCGTATAGCGTTACTTCGGCATTTAAAGAAGCACCGATGTCGCCTTTGCCGCGTAATTGTTCTAATTCTTTACTGACAGCGGTACGCACAGCCATGATTCTGTCCCAAGATTCACGATTGATTTCGGCGTTGTCTTCTAAAGCCGACAAGCCTTGATACCAAGTTTCTAAGAACACTGACTCACTACGTTGACCAGGAATCGCTTGCCAGATTTCATCAGCAGTGTAGCTAGTAATCGGTGCCAACCAACGTACCAAAGCTTCAATCACATGGTACATCGCGGTTTGACCGGAACGTCTAGCCAAGCAATCATCTTTAGCGGTGTATTGGCGGTCTTTGATAATGTCTAAATAAAAACCACCCAAATCGATACTGCAAAAATTCAGCACTTTTTGGTAAATGCTTTGTAATTGATAGGTATCGTAAGCGGCTTGGATTTCTTGTTGTAATGTATAAGCTCTATCCACCACCCAACGATCCAGCGCCAGTAAATCAGCGGTAGCAACCCTATTTTGAGCAGGATCAAAACCATCCAGATTCGATAACAAGAATCGCGCGGTATTACGCAAACGGCGATAACCGTCTGAGGTACGTTTTAAAATTTCATCCGATACCGACATTTCATAACGGTAATCGCTACTCGCCACCCACAAACGCAATACGTCCGCGCCCAGTGATTTCATCACGGTTTGCGGTAACACCACGTTGCCTTTGGATTTGGACATTTTCTTGCCCTCGGCATCGACCACAAAACCGTGAGTTAACACTTGTTTGTAGGGTGCTGCATCGTGCATAGCCACAGAAGCCAATAACGATGACTGGAACCAGCCGCGATGTTGGTCTGAGCCTTCTAAATACAAATCAGCAGGGAACTGTAATTGCTGGCGACGATTTAACACCGCCGCATGAGTCACACCCGAATCAAACCAAACGTCTAGCGTGTCGTTGATTTTGTCGTAAAACTCGGCATCGCCACCGATCAACTCTTCAGCTGTTAATTCAAACCAAGCATCAACGCCTTGCTTTTCAATCAGTTGCGCGACTTGTTCAATTAATTCTTCGCTACGGGGATGCAGTTCGCCGGTTTCTTTATGCACAAAAAACGCAATCGGCACGCCCCAAGTACGCTGTCTGGAGATACACCAGTCAGGACGATTTTCGATCATGGTTTCGATACGCGCTTGACCCCATTCTGGCACCCACGCGACTTTTTTGACTTCGTTCAAAGCCGTGTCACGCAGGCCATTTTTCTCCATCGAAATAAACCATTGTGGCGTGGCGCGGAAAATAATCGGGGTTTTGTGACGCCAGCAATGTGGGTAGCTGTGGAGCAGGGCATGGTGATGCAGCAATTTGCCGCGTTCACGCAATACGTCTAAAACTTTATCATTGGCGCTAAATACATGCTGACCAGCAAATAATTCGGTGCTCGGTAAAAATACGCCGTTGTTGCCAACTGGATTATCAACCGGCAAACCATATTTCATCCCCACCACATAGTCTTCTTGACCGTGACCTGGGGCGGTGTGAACAGCGCCAGTACCGGCATCGGTAGTGACATGGTCGCCAAGGATGATAGGCACTTGGCGGTCGTAGAATGGATGTTGCAAATGCAGATTTTCTAAATCACTACCTTTGCAATAAGCTACGACTTGATAGTCTTCAATCCCATAACGCAGCATCGCATCTTTTAATAATGCTTCAGCCAGCAATAAACGCTCGGCTTTACCATCGAGTTGGTATTGAACAACTACATATTCCAATTCAGGATTTAAGGCCACCGCTTGGTTGGCTGGCAAAGTCCAAGGGGTTGTAGTCCAAATCACCACTGATAACGGGCCTTGGCCTTCATGTTCAGCGGGATGGGTGCAACGGGCTAAAAATGTCGCTTCGTCGATGACGGCAAATTTCACATCAATCGCAGGCGAGTGTTTATCTTCGTATTCAACTTCCGCTTCTGCCAGCGCCGAGCCGCAATCGGTACACCAATGCACCGGTTTTGCACCTTTGCTGATGTGACCTTGATTAGCGATTTTACCCAATGCGCGAACGATGTCGGCTTCAAAGGCAAAATCCATCGTCAAATACGGATTGTCCCAATCGCCTAAAACACCTAAACGGACAAATTCTTCTTTTTGGATGTTAACTTGCTTGCTGGCGTAAGTACGGCAGTGTTTGCGGAACTCGGCTGGGGTGACTTTGGCACCGGCTTTACCGACGCTTTTTTCAACCATTAATTCAATCGGCAAACCGTGACAATCCCAACCTGGCACATACGGCGCATCAAAACCGCTTAGGGTTTTGGATTTAATAATGATGTCTTTCAGGACTTTATTAACCGCGTGGCCGATGTGAATCGCGCCATTGGCGTAAGGAGGGCCGTCGTGGAGTATGAATTTAGGGCGTCCGGCGTTGTGTTCCCTAATTTTTTGATAAAGCTGACTGTCGTTCCACTTTTTCAGCATCTCTGGTTCACGCTGCGCCAAATTGGCTTTCATCGCAAACTCGGTCTTGGGAAGATTGAGGGTTTGTTTGTAATCCGTGGTCATAATGTTCTGTGCGCCGATTAGCCGTATGATTTTGAAGATAAATCGTAGCGGTCGATTCTATCATCAACCACCAACGGCTATAAAGCGCACAGCGTGTAACTAAACCCCGTATTGCTGACGGTAGGCTTTGATAATGGCTAATTTTTCGCCAGTTTCATCGCTGTTTTGGATGAAATCGATGATATTGGCTAAGGAAATGATAGGAATCACCGGAATATCGAACTGCGCTGAAACTTCTTGTACCGCTGACAATTGATTCAAGCCTTTTTCCTGACGATCCAAGGCAATCACCACGCCAGCAACGGTAGCACCCGCGGCATTGATAATTTCCACCGATTCGCGAACCGAAGTACCAGCGGTAATCACATCATCAATAATCCAGACTTTGCCTTGTAACGGTGCGCCCACTAAAACCCCACCTTCGCCGTGATCTTTAGCCTCTTTGCGATTGAAGGCAAATGGCAAATCGGCTTTTAAGCGTGAGTAGGCGATTGAAGTCGCACTGGCGAGTGGAATGCCTTTGTAAGCAGGGCCGTATAAAACGTCGATTTCGACATTGGCATTGATTAAGGCTTGTGCGTAAAACTGGCCGAGTTTATCTAAGCTTGCGCCAGTGTTGAATAATCCAGTGTTGAAAAAATACGGGCTGTTGCGACCAGATTTCAGTTGGAATTGACCGAATTTTAAAACGCCACAATCAAG
>CAIZCB010000140.1 GCA_903931355.1 uncultured Pseudomonadota bacterium | reverse complement strand
CTAATGTCTCTCTCGCTACCCGAGCTTGGCAAAATCGGCATTGGTTCACCGCTGTCAGTTGGTTGATCAATAAGGTATGGGAATCAATACCTAACTTCTGCAAGCTTTCCAGCATTTCAACGGTTTTCTCGACTGCTAATTCCGTCGCTATCGTCACCGCATACAATCGCGTTTGCTGCGGGTTTTGCAACAAACTGTGTAGCTTCTTTAAACCTCGCGACAAAGCCACCAAGCGTGCCGATAAATTAGGCAATCGCATCACTTGCCGATATTTCAGTAACAAAGCAAAAAACAGCCTTAACCAATCGCGAATCAATTCCGGCATTTCCAACAGCCGTAATAAATGCCCACTCGGCGCAGCATCAACAATAATCATGTCATAACGGCCTTGATCGATATGTTCGATGATTAACGTAAGGGCAATAATTTCATCTAAACCCGGCGGCGCTAAATCCAGTAAATGCTCCATTACCTCACGATCAAAAGTAATGTCTATCTGCGGCAAGGCTTGTTGCAAGAAATCAGCCAGTTCTTGGCGAAAATTGCGCCGTACACTGTCAAACTCGGTTTCGGCATTGACTTCTTGACCATCTAAATGGCGGATTACCTGGGTTGGTAGCGCTTGTAGCTTGAGCTTTAAACAATCACTCAAAGAATGGGCGGGATCGGTTGAAAACAATAACAAGCGCAAATCGGGATATTGACGCTGTAGTTGCAAAGCGGTGGCGCAGGCCATCGTGGTTTTACCAACCCCGCCTTTGCCAGCAAAAATCAGTAAGCGTAAGTCTGAGCTAGGCAATGGTTGAGGATTCGTCACCTGAGAACTCAAGCGTTGATGAGCGGTTTTAACCGCCAGTGTTGACGCTGAAAGTCGCTGAGCTTGCTGCCAAAAATCAAGTAACCACTCACCGCGCGGCTCGGTTGCCAGCAAAGGCAAGCCCCAGAAACTGAGCGCTGGCATTCGCTTAAAGGCATCTTGCAAGGCAACGATTTGCCGATTGCGTTCGGCAATACAAGCATCACAGTGGTTTTCGGCTTGCAAAGGATTGACTACGATTTCAGCAACCGCAATCTGCATAGCCTGCAAGGCTTTCAGCAAATCCAGACTTTCCTCAACACTCATCCGTTCCGCCTGCATCACCAGCACAAATCGACAACGCTGTTTATCGGTGATGATTTGCTGCATGGCTTGCAGCTGTTGATTCATGTCCAGTAAAAACTGGTCTAAATGATCAAGCTGATGGTTGCCAGCAAACCGACTACGCATATAGCGATGTTTTGCCAGCAAAGTGTCTAAAGCGCTTAACCACCGATGTATCAAGGTCGGCATTTCCAGCAACCGCAAGGTATGACCGGTCGGCGCGGTATCGACAATAATACGCTGGTATTGGTCTTGCTGTAGCCAGTCGGCTAAATCGAAATAGGCGGCTAATTCATCCATGCCTGGCATCGCGGCATCCATTAATCCGCGAATATCTTCTGTATCAAGGAACGTACCGCGATTGGCGATTTCTTGCAGTAAGGCATCGTATTTGGCTTTGAACTGATGCAAGCTGGCAGCGGCATCTAATTCGCGGATTTGCAGATTTTTGGGCAGCGCTAAATCCGCCAAAATATGCCGTAGCGAATGAGCTGGATCGGTGGAAACCAACAAAAAATGCTGTTGTGGCTGTTGTCGCGCCAGCTTCAAAGCCGCTGTCACCGCACAAGTGCTTTTGCCTACCCCACCTTTACCACCAAAAAACACCAATTTCAGTGATGTGGCTTGTAAAAAATCGGGTTGGTTAGCCCTATTCATCACTCGTCACCAATCATGGCGTCGTCTTCATCCAAGGCATCTAAACGGTCGAGCAAAATGCTTTCTTGTTGATCAAATTCCTGTTCGCTGATTTGGCCGGTTTCTAGCTGCATATACAATTCGGTCAAGCTTTCTCGAATACGGTCGGCTTCACCGCTTAATTCTTCTTCGGCTAATTCATGGACTTTGCGAAAAATCCAGTTGATGCCTTTAAACGGCGCAAACAGCAAGTCATCGACTAAAAACATCGCGCCAGCTCAATCAACATCAACGGTTTTGCTTTTGGTTTTTGCGGTCGGTGCGTGTAAATCAAGCGTGATGAAATTATGCGGTGCCCAAGGGCCGGTGTAGTCAAACACATAGCTGTTGTCGAAGGCTTTTGAGGCTTCGAACACACCTTTGGCGAAGTCTTCTAAGCTATCGCGTTCGACTAAACAAGCCAGATTCATCACATCTTTTTCTTTTTTGACGGGGTTCTCGATGATGTCCTCGCAATAATCGGCCATGATTTCTTTGACGGTATCGGTGGCTTGTTTGCGGTCTGCGCTACGCAAGGATTCATAGAGATTACCCAATTGAATTTTTTCTTCACGGCGGGCATTACTGGGGTTGTATTTGTCCCAAATCGCATCACGAGCTTCGCTTAAT
>CAIZCB010000139.1 GCA_903931355.1 uncultured Pseudomonadota bacterium | reverse complement strand
TGTATCAAATGTAATTGTAGCCATCGTTAGCTCCATAAATTTAAACTAAGCCAGAACCTGAATCATACCTCAGCGGGGCACGTTGTTGCATTTAGCGAAGGTTACGAGTTCGGCAATTGCATTTCCATCGCCATCGCGCAACACCCAGAAATCGTGACTGGCCACGCCGAGTATTGAAAGAGAACGTGCTTCAATTGTAAAATTTCCAGACATAAATCACCTCGTTGTTAGTTATTTACAGAGATTAGAATTATTGACCATAATTGAATAGGAA
This sequence comes from uncultured Pseudomonadota bacterium, assembly GCA_903931355.1. Taxonomy (GTDB): domain Bacteria; phylum Pseudomonadota; class Gammaproteobacteria; order Methylococcales; family Methylomonadaceae; genus Methylomonas. The sequence continues at coordinate 1,664 of CAIZCB010000139.1, read as the reverse complement.
TATTTAACTGTCAAATCGTGAATCACCTCGTTATTCATCTTGAAAACAATTTCTACCTGCGCTTTATGATGAAAGCATGTATCTTCACGATTAAACAAGCCAAATGTAAACGGATACGATCTTATGTATCCCCATTCTCGGGTATATTGGCAAAATAACTCGTTTTTATTTTCGACATCACGGCATTCGCCAGCATTAGATGCAAAATATGTTTTGTCCCATTCTCGAGATTGACCATTAAAAAGGTCAGCCAGTTTTTTTTGAAAATCAATAGGATCACGAGGCTCATTATCTAGCGGCCTCAAGGTTTGCCGTAAAACATTGGAAAGCGCATCGTCGTTTAAGGTTGAAAAATCATTTTTTGGTAGCGGTGTAATCATGATGCAACCGGGCAAAAATACACTGCATAAAACGAGCAAGCACATTAATAAGCGGGTATTTCTCCGTATTAAAAAACTATTAAATCCCATATAAATCACCTTTGTTTTTCCTGATTAGCAAGATAACTCACCACGATACGATGCGCTAATTTATTGAGGATTCTCATAGCAAGTAGGGCGTAATAGCTATAGCGTATTACGCCGTATGATCGAAGGCCAAAAAGGCCAAATACGGTGTAATGCCCGTTGGTTATTGCACCCTACCCGTTACGCCGTAAGCGGTACCGGTTGCACCATACGCGGTGAGCGGACGCGGCAAAACAGAAAGTAGCGACCAAAATATCATCTACGGTGCATTTTGATGCTGATGTATAGAAGCCTTCAAAGCAAACGGCAAAGGCTGTCAGACTCGCATGAATGATGCTTTGAAGGATTGGCTAAAGACGCATTCGGCTACTTAAATCATGCGATGCAAAGGTTACGAGTAGGCTAAACAACTCATAACAATTTCACCAACGCGGCAATAATGGCAACCTGAGCCAGCATTAAGCCACCAACCCATTTGACTATATCTACTTTAAGTTCAAGCAGTTCCGTTTTAGTAGTGTTTTTCAAGCTTTCTATTTCACGATGTAAATCGTCTTTGGTAGCCAGTTCAGCTTGTGACTTTTTTAACACCGATACGACCGTTTATGATTGTTTGCGTGTAAAACCACTAATTTCAAGCTCATTGACTAACTCTTGTGTATCAAATGTAATTGTAGCCATCGTTAGCTCCATAAATTTAAACTAAGCCAGAACCTGAATCATACATCATCCAGCTGATGCGGGGCACGTTGTTGCATTTAGCGAAGGTTACGAGTTACCCGTTACGCCGTAAGCGGTACCGGTTGCGCCGTACGCGGTAGATTTAGTCTGCCGGCCGAGTGCCTCTGCATCGCGGGTAACTCCCGCAACCCCAAAAGCTTCGCCCTTTTAGCCGTCCTTTTTTTGCAACTCTTTTAACCATAGCCCTTTGGCATATTGGGCAAGTTGTGATGTTGAGTGGAGGACTGGTATCCGGAGTGGCGACCTTCTTAGGATGAGGGCTTGGTGGAATAGATTTGTTTGTATGCGTATCTTGTTCAAACAAGCTTTGAATGTAAGGGCTTATGAAATAGGCAAGCAAAAGTAATGAAGCCATCCAGAACCTGAGTGTGTTCAATTTGGACGATGTGATTTTTTCTGCATCCATGCTTGCCAAATTTGACAAGGTTCTATTCGAGGTTTTTATGCCTCCATGGT
>CAIZCB010000138.1 GCA_903931355.1 uncultured Pseudomonadota bacterium | reverse complement strand
ATTGAACAATTGAAAAAACAGGGTTACGGCGATAACGCCAAATTACTGACTACCGAAGGCAAAATCCTCAGCTGGAGTGATGATCACAGCGCAGCGAGAACTAAATTTAATCAAGCGATTGCGCTTAAACCTGATGATCCATTGATTCAGGAACAGCTTAAAAAACTCGATCAACGATTAAGACCGGCGGTGCAAATGAACGGTTTGTATTTCGAAGACAACGCCCACCGTAGTTATTACAGTTTTAGCCCATCGGCACAGTTTTCTTTATCCGATGCTTTGTCATGGTCGGCGTTTTATAAGTATCTGGATTTTAATCAAACCATTACCAGAACCGCCAGCGGTGCCGAGCAAGAGCCACATTTTCAGGCAACCGGTCATCAATTAGGCGCTCAAGTGAATTATGAACTGGGAGCTAAGTCGGCGATTGCTGCTTCGGTGGGTGTGGTGGATTTTTCTGGACACGCATCGAATGACGCCAGTAAAACCGGTTCAACCATGCCAGTTGCTTCGGTCGATGTCAGCAAGAGTATTGGCGATAACGTCGATTTAGCGTTAGGCGCGGATCACAGCTACGTCAATACGGCGGGGGCGATTATCAACGACTTGAGTTTTAACCGTGGTGAAGCCAAGGCCAAAATCAAGCTGATGGAGTCGTTGAGCTTTACCGCTAAAAATGCCTATTTTTACTATTCGGATGATAACCAACGTAATCGTACTGAGTTGCAATTGGATAGTAAGTTTTGGAATGTTGCTGACTTTACGGTCGGTGCACAGTTTATCTATGACGATACTAAGAAAACCAATCTGCTATTTTGGACACCGAATAAATACACCGCTTTTGCCGCACCAATGACTTATCAAAAACAATGGAACGACACCATCAGCACCGAATTGAGTGTTGCGCCAGGCATGGGTAAAGAAGGCGATAAGGATTTCAAATTCCAGATTAATGGTACCGGTAAGCTGAATTTGAAGGTAAATGACGATTTAAATCTCGATCTGACTTTAAACCGTTATCAAGCCGCGACTTATTCAAGCTTTAGTGCCTTTGCCGGGTTTTCGTTGCGGTTTTAAGTATTGTCAACGCTCAAGGCGTGTTCGATGGCGTACCGACTGCGCTGATGGCATCGCATAAAGTCGCTACGAGTTTGGGGAGCCAGATTGGCTGGCAAACCAAACCAGAAAGTAGCAATCTTTTAAATCCACTGGAGCAAGCGATGAAAAAATTAAATCCAATCTTGGCATTACCTTTAATGAGTGCTGTATTTTTAACCCCCGTCTATGCTGATGAGGTTAAAGAGAAAACCAAAGACCTTTTAGAATCTCAACAGGAAGCTAATAAAAAACAAGAAGAAGTCAGAGAAAAACAGACTGAATTGAATCAAGCCAATAAAAAGGTATCGGTCGAACGCGCACAAGAGGCTAATAAGTCGATGCAGCAAGTGAGTCGATCTAGCAAGATTACTGGTGCCAAAGTCAAAAACACCGCAGGCGAAAACTTGGGTGATATTAAGGACTTGGTGATTAATCCGGGCAATGGTCAAGTCGTCTATGCGGTGGTTTCGTTTGGCGGCATCATGGGCTTGGGTGATAAATAATTTGCGATTCCTTGGCGAGCGCTGAATTGGACCAGCCCTAAAAATTATTACGTCTTGGATTTGGATAAAGACACCTTAAAAAATGCCCCCGGTTTTGATAAAAAACATTGGCCAGAAAACTCAGAAAAATGGGAAGAACAAAGCGAGGCATTGGGTCAGTTTTATCGTGTTAAGCCTTAATTTTCAGGCTAACAACAAAGCCCACGCTAGTTACTTAGCGTGGGCGTTTTTT
>CAIZCB010000137.1 GCA_903931355.1 uncultured Pseudomonadota bacterium | reverse complement strand
GTAGTGGCCAAAGCCAAAACAGCGCCAATCCATAAAGCTTGGTATTTTTTAGTGATGATTTTCATAGTCGATTCCTTAAACAGGTATGAATGATTACAAACGGGCGAAAATACCCGTTAATCAGCATAAAATCCCCGCTAAAATCGGTCAGTACGCCAACACACGCTTAATTCAAACTAAGCCTTACTTGATGAGTTTTGCCATCATCAAGCAGTTGAATACGCTGGGAGTTTTGTTGTTCTATGCCATCCAATTCAAGACGCACCACGCCGCCTTTGACTCGATTAGGGTTTTCGACGCTAATCTCATAGAGACTGGATTGATGTTGATAACTGATTTGATAACTAGGCCAATGGCTGGCAATACACGGCGTAAATTCAAGACTATCGCCGCGCACTTGCAAACCTAAAATAGATTCGATACCGGCACGGTAAAACCAACCCGCCGCGCCGGTGTACCAAGTCCAGCCGCCGCGTCTAACATGCGGTGGCTCGGCATAAATATCCGCCGCTAGTACATACGGCTCAACTTTATACGCATAAACCCCAGCACGGCTGGCGGTGCGTTTAATCGGATTGAGCATTTGCAATAATTCCAGCGCCTGTTCGCCTTCGCCCAACATGGCATAAGCAATCACCGACCAAATAGCGGCATGCGTGTATTGCCCACCATTCTCACGAACCCCAGGCGGATAACTTTTGATATAGCCAGGATCACGCTCGGTTTTATTGAAAGGCGGGGTAAACAACAACAGCAAATCATCGCCATAACGGACTAAATATTCCCGCACCGAATGCATCGCTAATCTTGCCCGCTCTGGATCAGCGGCTTTGGAAATCACTGCCCAACTTTGAGCAATTGCATCAATCCGGCACTCAGCATTGGCCGCCGAACCCAGCGCTGATCCATCATCAAAATACGCCCGCCGATACCAAGCCCCATCCCAGCCTTCAGCTTCTAAGGCTAAAGTTAATTGTTGGGCATGATGACGCCAGCGTTCGGCACGTTCGCTGTCGCCAAATTGCTCAGCTAACGGGGCAAACTCGGTCAAAGTGGTAATTAAAAACCACGCCAGCCAAATACTCTCGCCCTTGCCTTGTTGCCCGACTCGATTCATCCCGTCATTCCAATCACCTGCACCGATTAGCGGCAAACCGTGTACGCCAGTCGCCAAGCTAATATCCAAGCTGCGAGCGCAATGCTCAAACAAACTGCCGACTTGGGCCGATTGTGTAGGCTGAAAATAAGCATCTTCCTGTTCCGGCGCTAAAACCGCACCGTCAATAAACGGCAAGATTTCATTAAGCACCGCACTATCGCCACTGACTTTAATGTAATGCGCCACCACAAACGGCAACCAGATTCTGTCATCGGAAAAATGAGTTCGTACCCCATTGCCGGTTGGTGGATGCCACCAATGCTGGACGTCGCCTTCAACAAACTGCCGTCCCGCCGCGCGTAACAAATGCGCTCGGGTTAAATCGGGTTTAGCCACGGCCAAGGCCATACTGTCTTGTAATTGATCACGAAAACCAAATGCGCCACCCGCTTGATAAAACGCCGCCCGCGCCCAGATTCGGCAACTCAGGGTTTGGTATAACAACCAGCCGTTCAATAATAAATCCAGTTGTCTATCCGGCGTTTTCACTTGCACCTTGCCCAACACATCCTGCCAAGACTGTTTGACTAAGGCCAAGGTATCGGCGCTTTTAGTGGCTCGAAAGCGCTGAATCAAAGCTCTGGCTTGTTCTCGACCTTTACCCTGCCCTAACAAAAACACAATTTCAATTTGTTGCTTGGGTTTCAGTTCGATGGTTTGCTGTAAAGCAGCACAAGCTTCCAATCCGGCACTGGCGCGGCCTTTCAGGTCTTTATGCTGTACCAAAGCTGCCGGCGCATCCAAACCACCATTGCGACCGATAAATTCCGAGCGGCTGGCGGTCCAAGCCGTTTGCTGCCCCGATAAGTCGGCAAAGGCAATCCGCTCACCAAAATTTAAATCAAACGGATTACTAGCCAATAAAGCCCCCGTTTCACTATCCAGCTCGGTGATGATGTAAGGTGCTGTGGCTTCGCGTGAAGCGCCTAACACCCATTCCAGATAAGCGGTTATGGTTAAATGGCGATGCCGAGAGCTTTGATTAGTCAAAATCAATGATGAAATTTTGACTGGCTGATCAGGGCTGACCATTTGCAGCAACTGGCTGTGAATACCGTGTGAAGCATGTTCAAAATGGCTATAGCCGAAACCGTGACGAATCAGATAACTGGCATTTTCGACTCGAATTGGTGCCGCAGTGGGACACCACAAGGCATTGCTTTCATCATCACGAATATAAAACACCTCGCCAGACGGATCGCTGACCGGATCATTGGCCCAAGGCGTCAATTGATTTAAGCGACTATTCTCAGCCCAAGTACAAGCAGTACCCGATTCGGACACCATAAAACCAAACTCAGGATTAGCAATCACATTAATCCAAGGCGCAGGGGTAGTCTGGCCTTTATCCAGCACAATCACATATTCACGGCCTTGTTCAGCAAAGCCACCTAAACCATTAAAAAATTCTAAGGCCGGTATCGTTAATGCTGAGGCGCGAGCATCAAGTATTGGCGCTACTTTGGGAGCAATAAATGCCGCTATCGGTCTGGAATGACGTAACAATTGCTCAGCCAAAGTACCGTGATTACACACCAGCATCGCCCGCGCGGCGGTTTGCAATAAACGCCGCTCCTCATTGGAGAGTTGATCGGCTTGAATCACAAACACCGCACCGCTGTTTTCAGAGCTTTGGGCAATCGAATGTAATTGATTGTCCCGAACCATCGCATTCAGCACATTTTGCAAATCCTCGACATAAGACAAAGCTTTCTCATTCATGATCACCAAATCAACGCTAAGGCCTTTAATCCGCCAATATTCATGAGCGCGTAACAATTGTTCCGCAAAGCCCAAATCTTTTGACTCGGCAATCCGCAACAACACAATCGGTCTGTCACCGGAAATGCCATAGCGCCATAGTCCCGATACATTGAGATTATTACTTTGCATCAAGCGGCTTGAAGGCCGTAAAGAAGGATCGGCATAAATCAAACGATTAGCCAAAATCTGAAACAACTGCGCTTCATCGGGTTTGGTGCGTAAATGATGCAATTGCACATGCGCATGAGTCCAAGCCAAAGCCGAAACCCGCTCCCAGACATTGCCGCTATGGTATTTATCGGCTAAATCCACTACCGCTTGACGCGAATTGGCGACCAAAGTGGTGAAGGTTAAATGCTCACTCGCGCCGGCTGCCAAGCTAATCCGAATTCGTAAGCTGAAGATAGGATCCAGCACCAAACCCACCGTATTAGTGAGCGGTAAACCACTGGTCACTGCTAAAGGCGCTCGCAAAGTTTGGCCGCGACCGATAAACCGCGCGCGGTCAGTTTCATATTGCAAGCCGGATTGATTGGCTGATTCGGCGATAATATGCGCCGCCCAAAAACCAGCCTCTTCGGGCTTGCGTTGTCGTCTGTGGGCAATCAAAGCGTGGGTTTTCTGTAAATATTCGCTTTGAATAAACAGATTGGAAAAAACCGGATGAGCGCTATCTGCCGCCCTAGTGGTTAAGATAATTTCCGCATAAGAAGTCACTTCAATTTCGCGCGGTTGACTACCATGATTAGTCAAACTTAAGCGACGAATTTCGGCATCATCTTCTGGCGACACTACGATTTCCAGCGTGCTGCTAATCTCGCCATCACTACGGCTAATCCGCACCCTATCTTCAATAAACATCACCTCATAATGATCTGGCATCGCGGCAGTAGGTTGATAAGCTGCCGACCAGATTTGACCGCTCTCGACATCACGCAAATACAGATAACTACCCCAAGCATCACGAGTCACATCTTCGCGCCAACGAGTCACCGCCACGTTTTGCCACGAGCTATAGCCAGAACCCGCCGCAGTCAACATCACCGAATAACGGCCATTGGATAACAAGTGGCTGGAAGGAATCGCCGACATCGGTGACGGCACCCGTCTGACTGGCGGCTGCACAGTTTCTTTAATATCGGACAAGGCTTTCAACATCGGCAAACTGCTGGTATCAGCCCCGTGTGGAATCCGTTCTTGCAACAGCATTGCCGCTGATTGGATTAATGGCGTACGATGAAAACGATGACGCATGATGCCGTCATAGATCACATTAGCAAAGGCAATCAGCGACATGCCTTGATGATGGGCCATATAACAACGCACCATCGCCACCGATTGCCCTTCTGCTAAGCGAATCGGGGTAAAGTCCAAAGCCTCGTAAAAACCAAATCGTCCCAAGGCGCCGAGTTTTTCTAACTGGGCGAAATTTTCAACCGCCGCATGAGGCCAATACATCGCAGCCAAAGCAGTGGCATACGGCGCGACGACTAATTCTTCGGCCAAGCCGCGCTTCATCCCCAACCCCGGCACCCCAAACGCTGAATATTGATAGGTCAAATCAAGATCGCGACTATTAAAAGCCGATTCGGAAACCCCCCAAGGTACGCCGCATTGTTTGCCGTATTCAATCTGGCGTTTGACGATCAAGCGACAGGTTTGATCCAGCAAGCTGTAGCGCGGAGTAAAAGTCACCAACGAAGGCATTAGGTATTCAAACATCGAACCCGACCATGACAACAACACCGTACCTTGTGCGGCACGAGTCACGCGGCGGCCAAGATGAAACCAATGTTCACTCGGCACATCGCGCTTGGCAATTGCCACCAAACTCGACAAGCGGGCTTCTGAGGCGAGTAAATCGTAATAACTCGGATCAATCACCCCTTCGCCGACTTGATAACCAATCGCAAACATATGGCGTTGGCTATCGTAAAGAAAACCAAAATCCATCTCGTGAAACAAACTATCCAGCTGGTTTGCGATTTGCTGTAAGCGGCGAGTAATGTCCAGCGCTTGCTGGTTGGCATTTTCCAGCAATAGCGATAGCGGTTGATCAAGCAATGACGGTTGCGAATCTTGAACGCAAGCTGCGTAAAGCTCAGCTAATTCCTCCAGCGGGATTGATAAATCTAAGGATTTTGGCAACTGCAATAAGCCTAAAGCCTGACTATTGGCAAACTCAATCCAAGGTATCAGGTTATTAACGTCTTTCAGGTGCGACTCAATATCAGCGCAAAACAATCTGACCCACGCCACCACCTCTTTAGCCAATTGATCATGGTGTTCAGCAGCATAGGCATCGGCTAAATCGTTCAATAGAGCAATATCATTGCTTAGTTGCAGCCAAGTTTGATACCAATCGGCTTCATCACTAGGCGGCTGTTTGAGTAGTTTGCCGATTTCACGCAGCTTTTGGCGTAACTCTTTGACGATGGCATTATCGGCAATCGCTTTTTGCTCAAGTGCTTGAGTTAGCAATTGGCAGCTGTCGTTAAGTCCGGTTAATGCGCTGGCTAGATTTAGCGGTTGCGCCAACATTTCCCGACAAGCTTGCGCCAAGGTCAATAAATGTCCGGCTAAATTACCGCTATCAACGGTTGAAACATAAGGTGGCTCCAACACTTGCAAATTGCGGGTGTCATACCAGTTGTAAAAATGACCGTTTAAGCGTGGCAGGCTTAATAAAGTCGCTAAGCTGGCTTCAAGTTTCTCTACCGTATCAATTAAACCTAGCCAACCAAAATCTCTGGCAGCCAGCACCGATAATAAATACAAACCAAAATTGGTGGGTGAGCTGCGATGAGCCAGCACTGGCTGTGGATCTTCTTGAAAATTATCAGGCGGTAAAAAATGGTCTTCTGCGGTAACAAAGGTGGTGAAAAACCGCCACACTCGGCGACCAATCAAGCGCAATTGTCGGGTGTCTTCTAGCAATAAGGCTTCAGCTTTATCCAGTTTCGGCGGCAGACTTAATTGCCGAGCAATGATAGGCGCCAACCACCACAGTAATAAAAATGGCGCAGCAAATACTATTGCAGGCGGATTAACTAGCAGTATTAAGCTTGCCGAAACTAAGACCATGATTGAAGCCTGCATCATTGGCCGAATCAAATGCCGAAACGCATAACCAGCACCAGATTTGGATTGTAAAGCCGTTACCCATTTCAATAATTGCCGACGAGTGATGAATAATCGCACCAAAGTGATGAAAATCGCATCCAGCATTAACCAAGTTTGTTGCGCCAGTAAAATCACCACGACCAAGCTATTGGCCAGCGCCCAAACGACATTATCACCAACATCACGCCAATGGGTGAGCAAGGACACACCACGGCGCGGGGCAGTGAATGCGTTGGCTATCGCCAGAATCGTCGGCAGTGATAAAGCCGTCAGCACGAAACTGGTCAACAATAAAACCGGCGCATTGGGTATCAGCCAAATCACCACTAACGACAAAAATGCCGCAGGTGAGGACAATGAACGCCGCAAATTATCGAGCATTTTCCAGCGCCCTATCATCGGCATCCCTTGACCGCAAGCCCCAAACAACCAAGGTATTAACTGCCAATCGCCACGCACCCAGCGATGAGCGCGGGAGTCTGCGACATCGACATGGGAAGGAAATTCTTCAAAAAACTCAATATCGCTAACCAAGCCGCAACGCACATAAACACTTTCAAACAAATCATGACTGAGCTGAGTGTTATC
>CAIZCB010000136.1 GCA_903931355.1 uncultured Pseudomonadota bacterium | reverse complement strand
ATTAAAAAATTAAAGTTTATCAACCTATACTTCGATAAATCTTACAAACAAAATATTACAAAAACATTACATTGAAAAACTGTATTTTTAGACTTTATTATCTAAAAATAAAATAAACTACAAAATATAAAAATATATGTAAATTATAATTAATTTTATGTAAAAATAACAATCAAACTCAGTGGCTTTTTTACATTTTTTAAAGTTATTAAAAAAAATCACCATTTGATGTAAGAAATTTTTATGCAAAATCGGGGCCAAAACCATGGTTAAAGACAGCGGATTCAAAACCGATTTCAAAGATAGAGAGACTGAGCTACCCGAAAAGACAATCACTGACGATTAGCGAGATTTAAAAATTCAGCTCGACGTTGACCAGGATTTTTACAAATTGCTTTGTATTGAAGCCAAACTCAGCTTGTCAGTGCATAATTAGCGCTATATAAAACTCACTATGGAGTCCACTATGGCTTACTGGCTAATGAAGTCCGAACCCGACACCTTCAGCATCGATGATTTAAAAAACCGTCCACAACAAACTGAGCATTGGGATGGTGTTCGCAATTATCAGGCGCGAAATATGATGCGGGATGAGATGAAGCTGGAGGATTTGGTGTTTTTTTACCATTCAAATTGCGATGAGCCTGGGATAGTCGGTATCGCAAAAGTGGTGAAAGAAGGCTATGCAGACTTTACGGCGTTTGATCCTGACGATAAACATTTCGATCCGAAAAGTAATGCCGATAAGCCGACTTGGATCATGGTCGATGTGCAGTTTGTCAAAAAACTGTCGCGGACGATTAGTTTAAAAGAGTTGAAATTGAAAACCGAATTAGCCGATTTGGCGTTAGTACGCCGCGGTAACCGGCTTTCGATTATGCCGGTTAGCGAAGCGCAATGGCAGTTTATTTTGGGTTTGGAATAAGATTATCCGCCGCCTGTTCCCAAACACTTTTCGAAACTGAACGAATATTGATATCACGTTGCGGATAAGGTGTTTCAATGTGGTTTATCTGTAACGCATGGTAAATATTGGTATGCAAACTGTGCGTTACGATAGCTCTATCGGTTAAATCCCGAACAAAAACCTGAATATTAAAATGCAAAGAACTGTCGCCCAAACCGTTAAAAACAATATTGGGCTCAGGATCATGTAATACCAATTCAGTATTTTTAATCACATCCATAAAGACTTTTTCGACTAATGCCACATCGCTACCGTAAGCAACACTCATAGGAATAACAATACGAGTCACGGTGTCAGATAAAGTCCAGTTGATCAACTGATCTGTAATAAATACCTTATTCGGCACCACCAACTCTTTTCTGTCCCAGTCAACAATATGGGTCGCCCTCATCTGAATCCGACTGACTCGACCAGTGACGTTGCCAACAGTCACGGTATCGCCGACTCGAATTGGCCGTTCAAACAACAAGATAATCCCCGACACCATATTGGCGAAAATCTCTTGTAAGCCGAAACCCAAACCCACCCCTAAAGCCGCCACCAACCATTGCACTTGCGACCAACTACCGCCCAACTCGTTGGCTATCGCCAAAAAGGCAATCGTCATCAACACATAGCGCACTAATTGAATTAAGGCGT
>CAIZCB010000135.1 GCA_903931355.1 uncultured Pseudomonadota bacterium | reverse complement strand
GTTGCTGGTGGTGATGCGTTTTTCGGTGAATTACATGCACCGCGAAGCCGGCTTTCATCGCTGGTTTTTCACTTTAAGTTTATTTGCCGCTGCGATGTTGTTGCTGGTGTTGTCGGCCAATGCGGTGTTTACCTTTGTTGGTTGGGAAATTGCCGGTGTCTGTTCGTATTGGTTGATTGCTTATGCTTATGACCGTCCGATTGCTGCTCATAATGCCACGCGGGTGTTTGTGACTAATCGGATTGGTGACGGTGGCTTTCTGTTGGCGATTGGTTTGGCGTTTAGTTGGTTAGAAAGCGCGGATTGGGCGGCGATTAACAGTGGCGCAGTGGATTTGGAACAAAACGATGCCACTTTGTTGGCTTTGAGTTTTGCCTTGGCGGCGTTTGCCAAATCGGCGCAAATTCCGTTTAGCCCTTGGTTGGCGCGAGCGATGGAAGGGCCGACACCTTCCAGTGCTTTGTTTTACGGCGGGGTGATGATTCATGCTGGGGTGTTTTTGCTGATTCAATTGCAAGGCTTATTCCAGCAAGCGCCGTTGGCGATGATGGTGTTAGTGGCGGTCGGTGGCCTAACCGCGCTGTACAGTGTGTTTGTCGGCTTGACGCAAACCGATATTAAAAGCGCCCACAGTTTTGCGATTTCGGCGCAACTGGGCTTGATGTTTGTTGAATGCGGTTTAGGGTTTTGGCAATTAGCCAGCTGGCATTTGGCGGCTCATGCGGTGGTGCGTTGTTATTTGTTATTAACTTCGCCATCGATTTTGTACAACAGCCAAGGCCGCGTGGTTAAGCCGGTTGCGCCGATTTTGGCCAATTGCCGTTGGGCATTTATCGCCTCTTTGCAACGGGCTTGGTTGGAAGTGGCTTTAGATTGGGCGGTGTTAAAACCGGTGCAACAATTAGCTAAAGACATGAGTTATATCGACGATCATTTGATTGATCCATGTTTTACCGCGCCTGCGTCGGCGATTAAAACCGCGGCTGAATTAGCGTATTCGGAAGAACAAAAAATCGGTGCCAATTTGCAAAGCGAGTTAGATCAATTTGCTCAAGGCAGCGGTTTAGCCGGCAAATTAACCCAATGGACGGCGGCCTTGCTGCATTGGTTTGAACAGCATTTTATTTTGTACGGCATTGGCCGCGATTCGATTCAGCTGGGGCGGCGTTTGGGTCATGCCGCCAATCATTTAGAACAATTGTTATTAAGACCGCGTTACATCACCTTGTTTGTGTTGATTAGTTTGCTGGTGGCTTTGGGAGTTTGATGATGACCGATATTGTTTACTGGCAAGCGGCAGCGTTTTTGCCGATTTTAACCACTTTAACTTTCCTGCCGTTGCTGACCATGGCGCTGGTGTTATGGGCTAAAAATCAAGATAGCATCAAGCTGGCGCTTGCTGGTGCGGGTTTGAATGTTTTGCTCAGCGCTTATTTGTTGTGGGTGTTTGATTCCGAAGCGCCGGGTATACATTTAGCTGAGAGTTTGGACTTTTTAGGTCTGGCTTATCGGGTTGGCGTCGATGGCACCAATATTTTATTTATCCCGCTCGCGGCGATTTTAGGTTTTCTGGCTTTGGTTTACACCCTGATCACCCGCCACCGCCATGATCGTTTGTTTGTTGCTTGTTTATTGGCTTACCAAGGGATTTTGATTGGTGCTTTTGCGGCTTTGAATACCTTGCAATTTTGGTTTTGGTGTTCGATGGAATTGATGCCGGTGATGCTGCTGACGGTATTTGCCGGCACCGGTAAAAATCGTAATCAAGTGGTGCGCTCGGTATTCCAATATTGGTCATCGGGTTTGCTGATGAGTTTGGCCGGATTTTTATTATTGAGTTTCGGTTTGGCAGAACAGGGTTTGCCGTTGAGTTTTGATTGGCTGACTTTAAAACATCACAATCTGCCGATTCCCAATGAAGCGGTGATTTTTATTTTATTGCTGTTTGGCTTTGCGGTGCGGATGCCGCTGTTTCCGTTTCACGCATGGTTGCCACCCTTGGCAGAACACGGCACGGCAGCGAGTGCTGCGATTTTTATCCACGGTTTAAAGCTGGGGATTTACGCCTTGATTCGCTTTATTTTGCCCTTGGTGCCGGGTGCCGCTGAGCAATGGGCGCATTTTGTCGTCACTTTGGGCTTAATCGGGATTTTTTACGGCGCATTGCTGGCGCTGATGCAAATCAATATTCGCCGCTTGCTGGCGTTTGCGGTGATTAG
>CAIZCB010000134.1 GCA_903931355.1 uncultured Pseudomonadota bacterium | reverse complement strand
TGGTTAGTGGTTTTTTCGATGTCTTTAACTGCTTGCGCATCGGCTTCGGAAAAATCGCTGATGATGCTGTTGAGCAATTGATTAGCCGCATCAGAAAAAGCCGGTACTTCGCTGATTTTTGCTTCTGCTGCCAAAGCTTGCAACCAACGCACTTCGACTTCAACGCGGTAACGGATTAATCCGTATTCACTGAAAATCGGGCGTAAAGCGTCAACTTTGCTGGCGTAGCGGCCGTCGATGGGGGAGATGGCGGTGAGTGTCATAATGATTAACCTAAAACTAAATTTATTTGAAAGTATTGGTCAGCCAAGCTTCAAAGTTAGATGCTTGGTTGCGGTCTAAAATATTTTTATGCAAAGCCCTAGATAGCGAACAACCAGGCTTGTCTTGCCATGCTCGCCAAGTAAATACTTTGGCTTTTGATGTATGTAATTGCGGGTTAAAAAGTTTGTTTGGTAAGTTGTTTATTGCTTCAACAGCATGTTGTAGAAGTGAGGTTTGAGTAGTGTCTATAATTAATTTTTCTACAAAATCCTCTAACATTCCGTCGTTCTGGTGATTAGGCATAATCCATATGCCAACATTCGGCAGACCATCCGAGTGAGTAAAAATATCACCTTGCTGATATTTTGGACTATTTGGAATCACATACCCCATTGCTACTAATTTTTCAGTAACTTTGTCATAGCGTTGACTAAATCCACCGGAGTTATCAGGTGGATAATCGGCATCTAGGATGATTCCAAGTTTTTCAATAGATTTATCTTCTAGTTCTGCAAGTAGAATAGGTAAGTTCTTAATTAAATTCGCCCATCCATCACCTGATTGATTATTAATTGTTGTCGGCGGATAGACTTCTACTTTGTTTTTTCCAAAAATTAATTCGCAGTAAGAGTTAAAAAAGTCCTTATCTTCTTTACCTTCTACCAAGAGTTTCCACTTGCTCATTAACGTACCTCAAGATCGGTAGCGGTAATGGTTTTTAGCGCTTCTTCATCATAGATAGTGACGATGGATTTACCATTGTGACTAGTGCGAGCACTTTTAGATACTTTGAGAAGAACGCCTTCTTCAGGACTCTCCACAGCAACCTTAGTAAAACTTTCAATGCAATCCCAGCTATGAGTGGTTGCAAATACTTGGATGTTTAATTCCTTAGCTAATTTAAAAATCAGATTCCATACCTGTTCCTGTACGCTAAAGTGCAAGCCATTTTCAAATTCATCAATTAATAAAATTCCATTTTTAGCGGGGAAAATTGAAAGGACTATTTGCAAAAGTCTTGATATGCCATCCCCCATGCTTTTCATTGAGATGGGGGTTTCTATGTTTTTGAGTTTTATTTTTGCGACTCTTTTGTTTGGAGTTGAACCTTTAACAAAGCTTAAGCCTATTATGTTTTCATCAATGATTTTTAAAAACTCTAGCATAATAGGTTCGTTAGCGCTTTGAGTTATGTCGTCCCAGAGTTCGGCAAGTATTTCTGGTTCTTTTATATTTGTGGGTACATAACTATATGAAGGTTTAAAAGTGCTTTGCATTTGCCATGAAATCGGTAATCCCATTCTTTTGCTAGCATCACTTAGGTCGAGAACTGATTTAGAGCCGGATTCCAAAGTAAATCTGATAGCAGGGATTAAATCAAATTCGTCTTTTCTTAGTAGCGCAGTTGATTGATCTACAGTGATAATGTGTGATCTAGGAATATTTAATTCAATACCGTTCTGAGCAATTTGAGTTTCTAGCTGCTCATTTATGTAATAAAAGATATTTTCTATTTTTAATAAGCATTTTCCATCGGACTCAATGGATATGGAAGTATTATCGTTAGAAGGGAATTCTCTGCCTGTAAATAGGTTCGCTAGTCCATACCAATTTTGAGAGGCAGTATTATCTCGGTTTGTTGATTCATCATGATTATCTAAAATATCACTTAATAAGACAGGCATCGCTTTGCCTGCATATAATCGTAATGCCTCTAAAATAGTGCTTTTACCACTATTATTTTTTCCAACAATTAAATTAACTCTTCCCAGTTTAGAAATTTCTAAATCTTCCAACATTCGAAAATTTTTAATGCGTAAGTTGTTTAGCATTGTTGATCCTCGTTAATTTGATTGTATTTTGATTCAATAATCCCACCACCCAAACAAACCTCCCCATCATAAAACACCACCGACTGCCCCGGCGTTATCGCCCGTTGCGCTTCATCAAAGCGGACTTTAACCCGCAAGCCACCGTCCAACGGTTCGATGACACAAGCTTGATCGGGCTGGCGGTAGCGGGTTTTTGCGGCGCAGCGTAACGGCAGTGACGGGGCTTGGCTGCCGCACCAATCCAGTTGTCCGGCTTCCAAGCTGTTATGCAGCATTAATGGGTGATCGTGGCCTTGGCCGACGATTAACACGTTGTTCTCTAAGTCTTTTTCCAACACAAACCACGGTTCATCCGGTGCATTTTTCACACCGCCAATGCCTAAGCCTTGGCGTTGACCAAAGGTGTAATACATCAAGCCGTGATGTTTGCCGATGTATTGACCTTCTGGGGTGCGCATTTCGCCAGGTTGATGCGGTAAATAGCGTTGCAGAAATTCGCTGAACTTACGTTCGCCGATGAAACAAATTCCGGTGCTGTCTTTTTTACGGCTGTTTGCAAAACCAGCTCTGTCGGCCATGGCGCGGAGTTCGGGTTTATGCAAATGACCAATCGGGAATAAAGTACGGGATAAGGCTTTTTGTCCCATCGCGTATAAGAAATAGCTTTGTTCTTTGTTAGGGTCTAAGCCTTTTAATAATTGAAATTCGCCCTCTTGCTCGGCAACTCGTGCGTAATGGCCGGTGGCGATGTATTCCGCGCCCAAGTCTTCAATCGCATAGTTTAAAAAGGCTTTGAATTTAACGTGTTTGTTGCACAAGATGTCTGGATTCGGTGTGCGTCCAGCTTTGAATTCTGACAAAAACACTTCAAACACTTCGTCCCAATATTCGGCAGCGAAGTTGACAGTTTTCAGCTCGATACCCAGCGTGTCAGCCACTTGTTGGGCATCGGCTAAGTCTTGCATCGCGGTGCAGTATTCGGTGCCGTCGTCTTCTTCCCAGTTTTTCATAAATAAACCGGTGACCTTGTGGCCTTGCTCCAGCAAGGTGAGGGCGGTGACTGAAGAATCGACGCCGCCGGACATGCCGACGATGATGTGTTTGCTCATGCTAAATCGAGGAATGACTGTAATAAAGAAAGCGGATAACGCTGGCCTTTTAGGTATTCGTCTATCGACAATAACACTAAGGGACTGCGTAAACGCTGTGGGTTGGCGGCCAGTTCATCACGCGAAAGCCAATGGGTGGCGATGATGCCATCGTCCAAAGTTTGCTGTGGATTATGGGCGCTGACGCTGCCAGTAAAAACAAAACGCATAAAACTGGGAAATTCGGGGTTCTTGCGCCATAACTGCACCGCCACTAAAGCCTGTGGCTCAAATTGCCAAGCGGTTTCTTCCAATACTTCGCGTTTCACCGCGTCGATTAATGATTCGTTATTTTCCAGATGTCCAGCCGGTTGATTAAAGGCTAAACCGTTAGGCGTTTGTTCCTCGACCACTAAAAAGCGCTGGTCTTGTTCGATAACGGCGGCGACGGTAACGTGCGGTTTCCAAACCATGTTTATTGTTGAAAAGGCTAAAAAAATCCGCATTTTACGCGAATTGCGTGGGGCTGGGTAAATAGCGCATCCCCAAGTGCTTGATTGACTTGGGGATGGCGGTTAAGGATTAAACCGCTTGCTTAATTTTTTGCAAAGCGTTTTGCAGGTTTTCCATGCTGGTGGCGATGGAGATACGGATATAGCCCGGTGCGCCGAAAGCCGAGCCAGGCACTAAAGCCACGCCCGCTTGCTCGATTAAAAATTCAGAAAAATCCAAGTCATTGTTAACGCCGTCTAAACGGGCAATCAATTTTTCAACATTC
>CAIZCB010000133.1 GCA_903931355.1 uncultured Pseudomonadota bacterium | reverse complement strand
GCCAAAATCAATTTTGATGACAATGCCTTGGCTTTGCATTCTGATATTGCTGCCTTGCGTGATACCGCGCAAGAAGATGCCAAAGAAGTGCAAGCCAAACAATTTGATCTGAATTACATCACTTTGGGTGGCAACATTGGTTGTATGGTTAATGGTGCAGGCTTGGCGATGGCGACCATGGACATGGTGAAATTAAAAGGCGGTGCGCCGGCTAACTTTTTGGATGTTGGTGGCGGTACTAATAAAGACAAAGTCAAAGAAGCCTTTAAATTGATTATTGCCGATGGCACAGTCAAAGCGGTGTTGGTCAATATTTTTGGCGGCATTGTCCAATGCGATGTGATTGCAGCCGGTATTTTGGCCGCGGTGGAAGAAATGCAATTGACGATTCCAGTGGTGGTGCGTTTGGAAGGCACCAATGCAGAACAGGGTAGAGCGATGTTGAACCAATCCGGTTTAGGTTTAGTGGCTGCTGAAGATTTGAACAGCGCGGCGGCACAGGTTGTCGCTTTAGCGGAGGCAGCGGCATGAGCATTTTGATTGATAAAAATACTCGGGTAATTTGCCAAGGTTTTACCGGCAAACAAGGCACTTTCCATTCCCAACAAGCCTTGGCTTATGGCACGCAATTAGTTGGTGGTGTTACCCCAGGTCGTGGCGGTTCTAGCCATTTAGACTTACCGGTTTTTGATACGGTGCAACAAGCAGTACAAGCGACCGGTGCAACGGCGACCATGATTTATGTACCACCGTTTTTTGCTGCTGATGCGATTTTAGAAGCGGTTGATGCGGGGATTGAATTAATCGTTTGTATTACCGAAGGCATTCCGGTGTTGCAAATGTTGCGGGTAAAAGCCGCGATGCAAGGCACTCAATCCTTATTAGTTGGCCCCAATTGCCCCGGCGTGATTACCCCCGGTCAATGCAAAATCGGCATCATGCCCGGTCATATTCATTTAGCTGGCAAAATTGGCATCGTTTCGCGTTCAGGCACTTTAACTTACGAAGCGGTGCATCAAACCACCCAACAAGGTTTAGGGCAAAGCACTTGCGTGGGGATTGGTGGCGACCCGATTCATGGCATGAATTTCATTGACGTTTTAAGCCGATTTCAAGCTGACGAACAAACTCAAGGCATTGTCATGGTTGGTGAAATTGGCGGTAACGACGAAGAATTGGCAGCGGAATTTATCAAAGCCCATGTCACCAAACCGGTAGTCGGTTATATCGCCGGACAAACCGCACCGCCGGGCAAACGCATGGGTCACGCTGGCGCGATTGTCACCGGTGGTGCTGGCACAGCAGCCGGTAAAATCGCCGCCATGCAAGCCGCTGGCGTGCAAATGGTTAGCTCACCTTCCGATATTGGCGCAGCGATGCGTGCTTGTTTTTAAATGATGTTAGTTTGAGGCTTATTATGTTCCCGTCTGCCGCGCCGAGCACCGAAGCTTTTGCTGGGAATAGCCCGTTAGGGTTGCCGCATGGATGCGGCAAGTTGGCAAAGGGACAGGAAGTCCCTTTTGCCAACCCCCAGCAAAAGCTTCGGAGCGCAGGAATCAAGCGGCGGTCGGGTGGCCTTTTCTTTGGTTACTTTCTTTTGGCCATGCAAAAGAAAGTAACTCGCCTGTCGGTGCGAGAACCGACATTAAAACAGCTTCGCAATGCGAAACTTTATCAGTTTTTAAAATAAAACCATGTCGATCAAAATTGCTTTAGCGCAGCTGAATTTCACGGTTGCCGATATAAAAACCAACACCGCCAAAATCATTGCTGCAATCGCCGAGGCGAAACAGCAGCAAGCCGATGTGGTGGTGTTTCCTGAGTTATCGGTAACCGGCTATCCACCGGAAGATTTGCTATTGCGACCTGATTTTATTCGCCAAGCCCAAGCGGCGGTCGATGAAATTAAGTTGCATACACAAGGCATCGTCGCGGTGATTGGTTCTCCTCAACAACACGGCAAACGCTTGTATAACAGCGCTTTGGCATTGTCCAATGGTCAAGTGATGGCCGAATATCACAAACAAGCGTTGCCAAATTACGGCGTCTTTGATGAACAGCGCTATTTCAATGCGGGTCATCAGCTGTGCTTGATTGAGGTGAAAAACACCCAGCTGGCGCTGACGATTTGTGAAGATATTTGGCAAGCAGGGATTATTGCTCGTAACCGTGAAGCCGGTGCTGAGATTATTTTGGCGCTGAATGCCTCGCCATTCCACGCCGGCAAAGTGCATCAACGTGAAGAAATTATTGGCGAACAGGTTAAACAAGCCGGTTTGCCGTTGGTTTATGTCAATCAAGTTGGTGGACAAGATGAGCTGATTTTTGATGGCGCTTCATTTGTGTTGGATCAACACGGTGCAGTCAGTTTCCGTGCTGCCGAATTTGAGGAACAGTTAGCGGTGGTTGAATTAGTCGATCAACAACCGCAGCCCGCCAGTATTGCGCCGCATTACCAAACGGTAGCGAGTGAATACAAAGCTTTGGTATTGGGGATTAAAGACTATGTGCGTAAAAACGGTTTTCAAGGCGCGATTTTAGGTTTGTCGGGCGGTATTGATTCGGCTTTGGTTTTGGCTTTGGCAGTCGATGCTTTGGGTGCGGATAAGGTCGAAGCGGTGTTAATGCCATCGCGTTACACTCAAGACATGAGTAATCAAGATGCGCGTTTAGAAGCTGAGTGGCTGGGGGTTAAACATCACACCATCGCGATTGAACCAGCGGTGTTGGCGTTTAATCAAATGCTGGAACCTTTATTCGCTGGTAGCAAAAAAGATACTACCGAAGAAAATATCCAAGCCCGTTGCCGTGGTGTATTGTTAATGGCGATGTCGAATAAACAAGGCAAGTTGCTGTTAACTACCGGTAATAAAAGCGAAATGAGCGTTGGTTATGCGACTTTATATGGCGACATGGCGGGTGGTTTTGCGCCATTGAAAGACGTTTCAAAATTACTGGTTTATCAATTGGCCGAATACCGCAATACTTTGTCGCAGGCGATTCCAGAGCGGGTAATTACTCGTCCACCGTCAGCCGAATTAGCGCCCGATCAAAAAGACGAAGATTCTTTGCCGCCTTACCCGATTTTGGACCCGATTTTGGCCTTGTATATTGAGCAAGATAAATCAGCCAGCGAGATTATCGCTTTAGGCTATCCGCAAGAGGCGGTGGTGCGGGCGATTAGCTTGGTTGATCGTAACGAATACAAACGCCGGCAATCGCCCCCAGGCATTCGCATTACGCCGCGGGCTTTTGGTCGTGATCGTCGTTATCCTATTTCATCTGGCTATCGCGGGATTGCCGAGCTTAATTAATCAGGAGATTTATATGGCCACTTTACGCAGTTTATTCCTCGCCGCTGGTTTGACGCTGGCAGCCACCAGCCATGCCGCAGAAACCAAACTTTCGGTGCCAATGGATTACGGTTTGATTCGTAATGTCTTGATGAGCCAGCTTTATACCGGCGAAGGTGGCACAGCGCGGGTTTGGAAAGATGGTAAGCAATGCAGCTTTTTGGATTTATCCAATCCGAAAATTGATGGCGAACAAGGCCAAGTCAAAATTGATAACAATCTTCATGCGCGTATCGGCATGACGCTGGGTGGTAAATGTATTCCAGCGGTTGAATGGAGCGGGGTATTGCAAACCTTTCAAAAGCCAACTTTGGATGCCAGCGGCAATGTCTTAAATTTTCCCGTCACCCAGATCAACGCCTTTGATAACAACGGTCAGGCGCTCAACATCGGTCAGCTGCAAGATTTAATCAATAAAGCCGTGCAACCTAAATTGGCGGAGTTAAAAATCGACCTTAACGAATCCCGCCCTGAGATTATCAAAACTTTAGCCTCTTATATTGATGCCGACGACAGCGATAAATTGAACGAAGTAGTCAATAGCTTGCGCTTTAAAAAAGTCGAAGCCAACGACAAAGCCTTGCAGTTATCAATTGGTTTTAACGGTTTAAAAACCAAGAAAGCCTCAAAAACGCCGGTGGCGGCTTTTTCACCAGACGAGTTGCAACAATGGCAATCGGCTTGGTTGGGCTGGCAATTAACCTTGGAAAAAAGCTTAGATCAACCGCCGCTAGACGCACAATCGGCAGAAACCAAAGCGACTTTGCAGGAATTGATGCAAGAAGCGGGGGTTGCCTTTGAAGAAGGTTTAACCCAAGCCGAAATCGGTAAAAATGACCCAGTTCGAGTGTTTTTTAATCAATCTTGGGATAAGTTGGGGCCTGTATTGCGAACCGCGTCTAAACAATTGCCCGGTGCGGAAAGCTTGCGTTATTTAACCTTAATCGCCGCGACTGATGTGATGTACGAAATTGAATCGATTGGCGCACCGTTGGGATTAGAAATTTCAGCGAATGGCTTGCGGAAGTTGGCGAGGTCTTATATTAGTCATCATCCTGTGTCGAATAACTAAGGTAAGTAAATAAGCTATTATGAAAATTGAAGCCTTACGAATTAGAAACTTTAAAGCCTTTCAGAATGTTGAAATGCAAGATATTCCGGCTTTTTGTGTTGTCGTTGGTGCCAATGGTACCGGTAAAAGCACACTATTTAATGTCTTTGGTTTTTTAAAAGATGCACTCACTACCAATGTGAATACCGCGCTTTTAAAACAAGGTGGTAGTCGTGGTTATCAAGAGGTTAAGAGTCGTAATAGCGAAGGTCCGATCGAGTTTGAAATTAAGTTTCGTGATAATCCGGCAAGTCCATTAGTGACTTATTTATTAAAAATAAACGAACGCAATGGAAAAGCTTATGTTGAAAGGGAAATTTTAAAATATCGCCGTGGGAGCGGAGGGCAACCTTGGCATTTCTTAGATTTTGGCGAAGGAAAGGGCGTTGCTGTAACCAATGAATTAGATTCAATTCGTGATGTCACTGAATTAAAAAGGGAAGAGCAATCGCTAAAATCGCCGGATATTTTAGCGGTTAAAGGTTTGGCTCAATTTGAGCGATTTCCTGCGGTAGTTGCTTTGGGGAATTTAATTGAGAACTGGCATGTGTCGGATTTTCATATTAGTAAAGCCAGACCAGAACAAGAAGCTAGTTATGCCGAACATTTATCGAGGGAGGGTGAAAACCTTTCGTTAGTGATTCAATATTTATATCAATTTCATCGTAAAGTGTTTGACGAAATTGTGAATAAAATCAAACACCGAGTACCTGGTATTAGTAAGGTTGAGGCGAAAACCACTGAGGAAGGTCGGGTCTTGCTTAAATTTCAAGATGGTGCATTTGAAGATCCATTTTTGGCGCGATATGTTTCAGATGGCACGATTAAAATGCTGGCATATTTAACGCTACTCTATGATCCTCAACCTCACCCGTTATTGTGTGTAGAGGAGCCTGAAAATCAACTATATCCAAGACTACTCACTGAATTGGCTGAAGAGTTTAGAGCGTATTCAAGACGCGGTGGACAAGTGTTTGTTTCCACTCATTCGCCTGACTTTTTAAATGCGACTGAATTGGATGAAGTGTTTTGGTTAGTTAAAAATAATGGGTATACCGAGATTAAAAGAGCTGCTTTAGATGAGCAAATTGCCGCTTATATGGCGGATGGTGATCAAATGGGCTATCTCTGGAAACAAGGTTTTTTTGATGGAGTAGATCCTGAATGAATCTAGTGTTTTTGCTAGAAGAGCGTTCGGCAGAGGAAATGCTGAAAGGTGTGCTGCCAAAACTATTACCCGCTCATATTAATACTCGATATTTAGTTTTTGAAGGTAAACAAGATTTAGAAAAACAATTGCAAAAACGCTTACAAGGCTGGCGATTACCTAATACAGTTTTTCTGGTTATGCGCGATAAAGATGGTGGCGACGGTCCGAGTATAAAACAACAATTGATGCAAAAAGTGATTGATAGCGGTAAGCAACAAGCGACCTTAGTGCGTATTGCGTGTACTGAATTAGAAAGTTTCTATTTGGGCGATCTTAATGCGGTTGAGCATGGCTTAGGTATCGCCAATTTGGCAAAAAAAACAGAATGACAAGAAGTATCGTACTCCAGATGCATTATCCAATGCTGCTCAAGAGTTAAAACGGCTTACTCAAAATCAATATGAAAAAGTATCTGGTTCTCGAGCTATTTCCGCCTTTCTTAAAGTAGATGGCTCAAATCGTTCGCATAGTTTTAATGTGTTGCTTGCTGGAATTAATAAATTGATCACTCTTTGTGAGGCTGAAAATTAAATATAAGTGAATCAAGCAGAGGAAATTGACGTTGTGCTGAATCTTGATATGTCTATTTTCCGCATTCCCCGTTTTATGTCGGTAAAATAGCCGCCATTTTTTGCATTACAGTTAGGTATCTTGATGAATTTAGGTTGGTTGCTGTTGTTAGCGGCAGGTTTTTCGGAAATTATTTTTGCTTTAAGCCTGAAATTTAACGAAGGCTTTACCAAGTTATGGCCGAGTGTCGTGACCTGTTTTTCGGGGTTAGGTAGTTTTTATTTACTGATGCTGGCGCTGAAAACCTTGCCATTGGGCACGGCTTACGCGGTTTGGACTGGCATCGGCGCGGTGGGCGTGGCGATTATTGGTTTGTTTTTATTCAAAGAACCGGCTGATTGGAATCGTTTGTCGTCGATTTTGCTGATTATCATCGGCATTGTCGGTTTAAAACTCAGCGACGTTGAATAAATGCTGCATCAGTTAACTTTAGCCAATTTAAACGAT
>CAIZCB010000132.1 GCA_903931355.1 uncultured Pseudomonadota bacterium | reverse complement strand
GGTAAATCCTCAACTTCACAGCTCACAAAGCCCCGCTCAACAAACCAATGCATAGTTTGTGTCGAGCGGACAAACAAACGCTGAATCCCTTGTTGTTTGGCTTGATCGGTCAGATAAGCCAGCAGGCTGTTACCGCGCGCGCCTTTTTGGTAATCCAGATGCACGGCGAGGCAGGCGATTTCGGCGCTGTTGGCGTTGGGGATGATGTGCAGGGCGGTGCAGCCGATGATTAAACCGTCACGTTCGATGACGATGTAATCGTTAATTTCCATTTCCAGTTTTTCCCGCGAGCGTTTGACCAAAACCCCTTGCGCTTCCAGCGGTTTGATTAATTCCATAATCCCGCCGATGTCGTCTAAATTGGCGGGGCGGATGGTTTCAAAGGCGGTGGAGCTGATTAGGGTGCCAACGCCGTCGCGGGTGAATAATTCCAGTAACAATGCGCCATCGACTAGCCGATTAATCAAATGCGCGCGGTGTACACCTTGACGGCAGCTTTGCATGGCGGCTTTTAAGGATCGGGCGATTGCATCGGGCAAGTCGTGATGTTGTTGTAACAAGCTGGCAGCTTGTTGGGTGGTGAGTTGTTGGATCGGTTGGTGATCGTCGGGCGATAAACAGTTGTGTTCGGTTAGTAAAATCAGCTTTTCCGCTTGCAAGGCAATCGCCACTTCGGTCGCGACTTCTTCCGCTGACAAATTAAACACTTCACCGCTCGGTGAATAGCCAATCGGCGAAATTAACACCACATTGTTTTGATCCAATTGTTGATGAATTGCTTGGCTGTCAATTCGGCGCACTTTGCCGGTAAAGCAATAATCAATGCCGTCCAATACGCCTAAGGGTTTGGCGGTAACAAAATTGCCGGAAGCAACCCGAATTTGTGCCCCAGCCATCGGCGAGCCGGAGACCCCCATCGACAGCAAAGCTTCAACTTCCACCCGCACCAAGCCCGCTGCTTGTTTGACATATTGCAAAGTGGTGGCGTCGGTAATTCGCAGGTGATGATGAAATTTTGGCGTATCGCCTTGTTCCAGCAAGCGTTCGTCAATCTGGTTGCGAATCCCGTGTACCAACACCAAGCGTACGCCGAGGCTTTTTAATAAGGCAAAGTCATGAATCAGCTCATCAAAATCCTTGTCAGTCACCGCCGCGCCGCTGAAAAAAATCACAAAGGTGCGATTGCGGTGGGCGTGAATATACGGCGACGAGGCTCGGAACCAATTGACGAATTCGGCAGGTGAAATCATAAAAATCCGTTGCTTAGAGGTTTAAGCTGGTTTTTAAATACAAGCCAGCCAGCACTAAATAGACGATAAAACTGACGCCTAATAACCAAGGTTTACCTTTCGGTTTTGCCCATTCTGGTAAATGTGGCGGCAACATGCGGTGGTTGATTAAATATAAAGCCACTGGAAAGGTGATGGTGCCGATAAAACCAATCAAGGCGCTGATTAAAATTAATGGCCCCGGTGCGTCGAGTTGCATGGTGAATGAGGTGATGACGGTTAACACGCCGAGGAAAATGTAATACCAGCGCCGTGCTGATAATTGGCGGGTTTTGGGGAATAAAGTCATTACGATGTCAGTTTGGATGCGGCTGACGGCGTCGGCGGTGGCTAACCAAGTGTCGGTTAAAAACGATGCCGCGACTACTAAAAATAATAAGCGGCCAATTTCGCCCCAGCTAACAGCGAAAAATTGACTTTGCACAACCGCTAATTCGTATTCTTGTGGTAATAAACCTTTGGGAAATAACAGGGCATAGGCCAGCAAGCAGGTCATTAAAGTGGTGAATAAATTACCGATAATCCCAACCAAGATGTCGGTGCTTAAAAACCGCCGCCAAGTTCGCCATTGTTGAGCGTTTTGCTGGTTGTCGGCGGGTAAAAAACCATCGCTGTGTACGGCTTCTTCGCTGCCGCCCAAGCCGGTGATGCGTCCGGCTAAAGCTGCCATACCAGCGCCTTTGTCGCGTAGCCAGTAGGAATAGAACAAAATCCAGAAGCCGCCTAAACCGGCAAAGGTAATTGCAGTCAGTAATTTGCTGGCATCGGCCTTGTCCCATGGGCGCGGCATTTCAGCGGTCGGGCCTAATAAGCCACGGGCAAATTCAGGTAATGCTAGTTGTACATCGGGTTGTAAACAAGCTGACAACAAGCCGACCACGGTTACTACCGCCACCAATTTCATAAAGCGTTCAATCAGGGTGTAAACCACGCCGCTGGCTAAAATCGCTGTCACAAAGACCGCAATCGAGGCATAGCCCCAGAACAGACTTTGCCCGCGTTGGCTCCAGCCTTCTGGCCAATGGGTTAATTCTGCCATCGCCGTGCCGCCGGCTGATGCAAAGGCACCGAACCATAAAAATGACACCGACATTAATAGCCATAAAAACACCCCGAAACCGCGATGCAAGCGGATAAAACCGTGGAAAATGCTTTCGCCAGTTAATAAGGTGTAGCGACCGATTTCCAGATTGAGTGGGTATTGCAATAAACAAGCCGGGACTAATAGCCACAAAAAAGTTAGGCCGTATTTGGCGACCATGTAAGGCCACCAAATCAGCTCGCCGCTGCCTTGTGCCAACGCCATCCACACCACGCCGGGGCCAAGTGCTGCCCACCAGCCAGGAAAAGCTGGGATTTTGTGACGAGGGAGTTGGTCTAGTGGCGTGATGTTCATGTGAGTAAGGGCTGGGTAGATCAGAAAGTCAGTTTTTTCAGAATGCTTTTGTTAATCGCGGCGAGGAAGTCTTCTGGGTTTTCGTATTGTTGTTTTTTAATTAATTCGACCGCAGATTTGACGATTTGTTTGGTTTCGGCAATTTCCGCTAGGCTGCGGCCACAGCCTTGGCAGGTTTCGCCATCAGAAGAACAAAGGTCTTGGCAGGGAGTAAATTTCATGGCTTGATCTCGAAAAGTGTCGGGTTGGCTCATGCAAACCCGACAGGTGAATGGTTTGTTTAAACTGCTTGCTTAATTTTTTGCAAAGCGTTTTGCAGGTTTTCCATGCTGGTAGCGATGGAGATACGGATATAGCCCGGTGCGCCGAAAGCCGAGCCAGGCACTAAAGCCACGCCCGCTTGCTCGATTAAAAATTCAGAAAAATCCAAGTCATTGTTAACGCCGTCTAAACGGGCAATCAATTTTTCAACATTC
>CAIZCB010000131.1 GCA_903931355.1 uncultured Pseudomonadota bacterium | reverse complement strand
TATCATTACCGGTACTTCAATCAACGGCCCGATCACCGCAGCGAAAGCCGCGCCACTATTAATTCCAAATACAGCCACCGCGACGGCAATCGCTAATTCAAAATTATTACTGGCGGCGGTAAATGCTAAGGTGGTGGTTTTGCCGTAATCGGCACCGATAGCTTTGCCCATTGCAAAACTCAGCAAAAACATCACCACAAAATAAATCAACATCGGAATCGCGATTCGCACCACATCCATTGGTAATTGCACGATTAACTCACCTTTTAGCGAGAACATCACCACGATGGTGAATAACAGCGCAATTAATGTTAGTGGGCCGATTTTTGCTAGGAAATAGTGTTGATACCAATCCTTACCTTTAGTTTTGACTAACACTAGGCGGGTGCTGAAACCAGCAATAAAAGGAATTCCTAAGTAAATAAACACGCTTTTGGCGATTTCAGCGATGGTGATGGTTACCTCACTACCTGGTAAACCCAATAATGGCGGTAATACCGTGATAAACAACCAAGCATAAGCACTGTAAAACAACACTTGGAACACGCTATTAAAAGCCACTAAACCTGCAGCATATTGATTGTCGCCATTAGCTAACTGGTTCCAGACAATCACCATGGCAATACAGCGAGCCAAGCCAATCAAAATTAAGCCAGTCATATAGTCTGGATAATCACTTAGAAATAATACCGCCAAGCCAAATATTAAGACTGGGCCGATCAGCCAGTTTTGTATTAGCGACAGTGATAAAACTCGCCAGTTACGGAATACGTCACCTAAATCGTGATAATCGACTTTGGCCAATGGCGGGTACATCATCACAATTAAGCCGATAGCGATAGGAATATTAGTGGTGCCGAGCGAAACAGCGCTGTTGAATTGATTAACTTCGGCAGGAAATGCAAAACCGATACCAATGCCAATAGCCATTGCGGTGAAAATCCACAGGGTTAAAAAGCGGTCGAGAAACGATAAGCGTGGTTGGTTGGTCATGGTTTTTGCTAATAAAGTGGAAACTATTTGGGTTGAATTAATCGTTACTGGCTAATGCCAACAAGCGTTCAAGGCCGATGGGCTCTTCCTGTAATAACGGCACGATGGCATAACGACAAGCGTAGCGGTTGGCAACTACCTCAATCTCTGGCAATTCATGGCTGGCGCGTTGTTGGAGTAATTTTGAATGCAGTGTTTTGCCTACAAGACTGTTATTAATCACCCAAGCCCAAGGCTCAATTCCTGCGCGACGTAAATCAGTTTGTAGGTTAGCCGCTTCCAAAACTGGCGTGGTTTCTGCCAGTGTCACTAGCAATACCTTGGTTTGTTTAGGATCTTGTAATTGCATCATGGGGGTTAAGTAATGACTCTCGCTAAGCATCTGGCGACTGACTTCGCGGTGATAAGCACCGGTGGCGTCGAGTAATAGTAAAGTGTGGCCGGTGGGGGCGGTGTCCATGATCACAAATTGTTTGCCGGCCTCGCGGATGATTCTCGAAAAGGCTTGAAACACAGCAATTTCTTCGGTGCAGGGTGAGCGTAAATCTTCTTCGAGCAAGGCGCGGCCTTGAGCATCAAGCGAAGCGCCTTTGCTTGCTAATACCTGTTGTCGGTATTGTTCGGTTTCAGTTTGCGGATCGATGCGGCTGACACTGAGATTGTTGAGTGCGCCGTTAAGGGTTTCAGTTAAATGGGCAGCGGGGTCGGAGGTACTTAAGTGAACCGCTAAGCCGCGTTGTGCTAATTCGACAGCGATGGCCGCTGCAATTGTGGTTTTTCCAACGCCACCTTTGCCCATCAGCATCACCAAGCCATGACTATCAGCGGCAATTTCATCAACCAGTTTGGATAAGTTTGGTGCTTGAATCGCAATAGGCTGAATCTCTTTAAAAGTGCTTATTGGCAATGCGGGCGACAACAGTTGTCTTAGCGCATCCAGTCCCACCAAGTTAAATGGTTTTAGTTCAATTTGATCGAGTGGTAACTGTTTTAGTGTCGAGGGAATGGCGTTTAGTGCCTGTTGTTCGCGCTGACAAATTGCCGCGGCAAGAGGGTCTTGTGCCGCTTCGCTGGTCGGTAAAATGCCGTTAACCACTAAATATTGTTCTGATAAGCCTATCGAATCCAATTCTTGATGAGTCCGCGCAACTTCCCGCAAGGTGGATTGCTGGGCGCGAGCGACAAGCATTAAACGACTGCGTTGTGGATCAGCGAGTGCATCGACTGCCGCTTTATATTGACTGCGTTGTTTTTCCAAGCCGGACAATGGGCCGAGACAAGAGGCATCGCCTTTGCCTTCGGTCAGAAAACCGCTCCAAGCCCCCGGCAGTTGTAATAAGCGAATGGTATGGCCGGTCGGCGCGGTATCGAAAACAATATGGTCGTAAGCGGCGGTTAGACTGGAATCGGTGAGCAAAGCGGTGAATTCATCGAATGCTGCAATTTCGGTAGTGCAAGCCCCTGATAATTGTTCTTCAATGCCTTTGACGATGCTGTCTGGCAGTACCCCGCGTACCGGTTCAACAATCCGATCACGGTAAGCTTGCGCGGCAGCTTGAGGATCAATTTCTAATGCAGTTAAACCCGATACGGCTGGAATCGAGGTGAATTGGTTGCCAATGGTGATGCCCAGCACTTGACCGACATTGGATGCTGGGTCAGTGCTGACC
>CAIZCB010000130.1 GCA_903931355.1 uncultured Pseudomonadota bacterium | reverse complement strand
CAAAATGAGCTTTGATGATAACGCACTGTTTCGTCAACAAAAAATTTCCGAATTACGCGATAAAACGCAAGAAGACCCCCGTGAAATGGCGGCGGCTGATAGGGGTTTAAGCTATGTCGGTTTAGATGGTGACATCGGCTGCATGATCAACGGCGCTGGCTTAGCGATGGCGACGATGGATATGATTAAACTAGCCGGTGGTGAACCAGCTAACTTCTTGGACGTTGGTGGCGGTGCTTCTGCAGAACGTACCGAAAAAGCTTTCCGTATGGTGTTGGCCGATAAAAATGTTAAAGCCATGTTGGTTAACATTTTCGCTGGTATTAACCGTTGCGACTGGATTGCCGAAGGTGTGGTTCAGGCGGTGAAAAATATCGACATGAAAGTGCCGTTAATCGTGCGTTTGTCGGGAACCAATGTTGAACAAGGTCGCAAAATCATCCAAGAAAGCGGCTTGCCTATCATCACCGCTGACACTTTGGCTGAAGCTGCTGAAAAAGCAGTGCAAGCGCGTAACGAAGTCGTCGCAAGACAACAAGGTTAAGGAAACGACATGGCAATTTTTATCGACAAACAAACTCGCATCATCGTGCAAGGTTTCACCGGCAAAATCGGCACCTTCCACGCTCAAGACATGATCAACTACGGTTCTAACGTAGTTGGCGGTATTACCCCGGGCAAAGGCGGCCAAAAACACCTTGATCGCCCAGTGTTTAACACCGTTAAAGAATCGGTTGAACAAGCCGGCGCAGAAGCCAGCATCATTTTCGTTCCACCAGCTTATGCAGCGGATTCGATTATGGAAGCTGCCGAAGCGGGGATTAAATATTGCGTAGCGATTACCGACGGTATTCCTACTCAAGACATGATGAAAGTTAAAATTTTCCTCAGCCGTTTTCCAAAACAACAGCGCATGGTTTTGACTGGCCCAAACTGTGCTGGCACCATCAGCCCGGGTAAATCAATGTTGGGCATTATGCCAGGCCATATTTATATGCCAGGTAATGTTGGTATCGTTGGTCGTTCAGGTACTTTAGGTTACGAAGCGGCTGATCAAATGAAAGCTTTGGGCATCGGTGTTTCAACTTCGGTTGGTATCGGCGGCGATCCAATCAACGGCAGTTCACACCGCGATATTCTGGAAAAATTTGAACAAGATCCAGAAACTAAAGTTGTGGTGATGATTGGTGAAATCGGCGGCCCTCAAGAAGTGGAAGCGGGTATTTTTGCTAAAGAACACATGAGCAAACCGGTAGTTGCTTACATCGCTGGTTTAACCGCGCCAAAAGGTCGTCGTATGGGCCACGCTGGTGCGATTATTTCTTCAACTGGCGAATCAGCAGCAGAAAAAGTTGAGCGTCTGCAAGAGCTGGGCGTCACCATCGCTCCAACTCCAGCAGCAATGGGTGAAACCGTCGCGAAAGTATTAGCGAAACTGTAACACCTAGCTTTATTGATAGTCCCAAGCCCGCCATCGTGCGGGCTTTTTTATTCACGTATTCCTTATTTATTCTGATTCATGCAATCCACGCAACTGGTTAACCATCTATCAAGCTACCAATCTCTCGGTGACGAGCAAAAGTCTATCGTTAAGCTGTTTGCGTTAGCCTATAGCTATATTTCGCTGACTAGCTTGGGAAAGGCATTGGTTCGAATCGGTATTGACGAAGCCGGTAAACCACTAAAGCCAGAATCGTTGAAAGTGCGGTTAAAACCGTTATTACAGGCTGAATTGCTAGAAGAAAATGCTAAACAAGGCCAAGTGCGTTGTAGTCGTTGGTTAGCGGAAGTGGTGGCTCGTGAGTTAGTCACTGAGGCTGAATTTGAGTTTTACCTGCAAGCCTTGGAAATACCAACGCCAATTGGTGCTTATTTTCACCGTTACCTGAATGCTGAGGAATGTGTTCGCGATGCGCGTCTGGCTTTTTATCGTGCTGATTATGCCAAAGTTGCTGCAATTGTTGATATGGGCAAACACACCTTGAGTCAATTGCCAGCATTGAGTGAATTGTATTTACAGTGGTTTATCAATCCTATCGATTTGGATTGGTTTACTCGCCACCATGCCGATCTTTTGCCGCAAGTGGCTGCGATTATAGGATGGCATCAACAGTTGTATCTTTATGCCGATCCAGAACAAGAGCAGTTTTTAACCCAGCAATTGTTACTAGCCAACGGCGATTCACAGCTGTTGCTAAGATTGAGAGTCTTAGAATTACAGTTATTACGCGGTGATTGGGCTTTTGTCGAACAGCAGTTAGCTAATCCCGACCAACCGGAATTACAAGCCTTAGCTGCAACCTTGGCGCTATTAAAAGGCAATGCTGAATTGGCGGTTGATCAATTTGAAATAGCCTTAGGATTATTACGCAAACAAAAAGGCCAACGCACAGCCTATTTTGACGGTTTAGCAGGGGTGTTTTATCCGCTGGCATTGTTAAAAATCAATGACAATGCACGCCAAGCGAAATTGACTACTTTGCTTAATCAAGCGTACAAAAATCTCGGTCTGTGGTCACCGATTTACGCGAAATTGCAACAATTTCAGACTTATCTTCAAGGCGATTTGCAACAACGTGCCCACATCCTCAGAGATGACGGCGATTATGTTATTAGCAGTGGTTTTAAACCGAGCGGCGTGCCAAACACGCTACGAACCGCACCGCTAATGCAGCAAGTATTGTCGATGCTGATTAAATTTTGGGTCAAAACCGAAAACGTCAATCAAGTCTTGCCGCTTAGCCAAAAACTCTACACGCATTTGCGCGACAACGGTTTTGTTTGGCCGGCCGCCGAATTAGCCAAAATCTTCATCGCGATTGAGCCGCGTAAAGCCTTGCAATGGGATGCTGGTTTTTTTAATCAGGACAAGCAAGCCTTGGCTGATTTGTTTGTCAGTCGTGCTGATTGGGAATTAGCCTTAGATGCACTGTCGAATTTACCCAAGCAAGATAAAAAAACCGATGAAGCCGTGGTTAGCGAAAGGCCGACCCGCTTGGTTTGGTGGTTGAGTTACAACGATTACAGCCATACCCTGAAAATCGAGCCACGCGAACAAAAACAACAAGCTAAAGGCAAATGGACTAAAGGCCGTTTAGTGGCTTTAAAACGCTTGCATAGCGAGCGCGATGAGTTTGATTATCTTAGTGAAAACGACCATAAACTCTGTGATGAGATTAAAGAGTTTCGTGATCACAGTTGGCACGGCACCACCTTTGAGTTTTGTAGCAATATGCCTTTGGCTTTAATCGGTCATCCCTTGTTGTTTTGGGCTGATACCCCAGAAGCGCGAGTAGAAATGGTGCAAGGTCAGCCAGAATTGTTAGTTAAAAAGTTGGCCAACAGCGACAAAATCAAAATCAGCATGGAGCCGATGCCGAGTTTTGAACAAAAAATCTACGTCTGCAAAGAAACCCCAACCCGTCTGAAAGTAGTCGAATTTACCCCTGAACACCATAAAATTTGTTCAGTGGTGACTGCAAAAGGCTTGGAAGTGCCGCTGTCAGCACAAGAGCGCGTGTTACAAACTTTAACCAGTATTTCCGGATTACTCACCGTGCATTCCGATATTGGCGGCAGTTCCTCGACCGCGGAACAAGTCAGCGCTGATGCCACACCACGGATTCATTTATTACCAATGGGCGAGGGCTTACGGGTGGCGCTGTTAATCCGGCCACTTTCAACCGCTGGCGCTTATTATCACCCGGGCCGCGGTGGTGCGAGTGTGTTGGCCGAGGTTGACGGTAAGCCAGTGCAAGCCAAACGCGATTTGGCGTTGGAAAAACAGCGTGCCGAACAGCTACTAGAAACCTGCACCGAATTACAGCAAGCGCAACGCGATAGTAGCGGCGAATGGTTGCTGGAAGAACCTGAGCAATGTCTGGAATTGTTGTTACAAATTCAAAGTTTGCCGGAAGACGCGGCGATTTTGGAATGGCCGGAAGGGGTTAAGTTTAAGTTGTTAGGCCAGACCTCTGGCAATGGTTTTAGTATGCAAATCAAACGCGATAACGATTGGTTTGCGTTACAAGGCGAATTGAAAGTTGGCGAAGATACGGTGATTGAAATCCAGCAATTATTGGGTTTGCTCAATAATCAACAAGGGCGATTTTTACAACTAAAAGACGGTCAATTTATCGCTTTAACCGACGCTTTCCGCCGCCGATTAGAAGACTTAAAAGCCTATGCTGACCTTAGCGGCAAAAAAGTTCGTTTAAATCCATTAGCGGCATTAACGCTGGAAGATTGGCAAGATGATGTAGGTTTTAGCGCCGACGAACATTGGCAAGCCCATCTCAAACGCTTACAAGATGCTCGCGATTATCAGCCGACAGTGCCATCAACCTTTCAAGCCGAGCTGCGTGATTACCAGCAAGACGGTTACAACTGGTTGGCCAGATTAGCCGAGTGGGGCGTCGGTGCTTGTTTGGCGGATGACATGGGCTTGGGTAAAACCGTGCAAGGCTTGGCGCTATTGGTGCAACGCGCACCGCAAGGCCCTAGTTTGATTGTGGCTCCAACCTCGGTTTGCATGAACTGGGAAAACGAGGCCCAGCGCTTCGCACCGACTTTAAAACCACAAATCCTCGGCAGCGGCGACCGCCAAGCGGTGATGGATAAACTCGGTAGCTATGATTTATTGATTTGCAGCTACGGCTTATTGCAACAAGAAAGTGTGGCGGAATTATTAGCCAGCATTCGCTTCCAGACCGTGATTCTCGACGAAGCGCAGTGGATTAAAAACGTCGCCACTCGCCGCTCACAAGGGGCGATGAATTTACAGGCCGAGTTCAAAGTGATTATGACCGGCACGCCGCTGGAAAATCATTTAGGTGAATTGTGGAATCTGTTTCGCTTTATCAATCCCGGTTTGTTGGGTTCGCTGGAACAGTTTAATCAACGCTTTGCTGGCCCGATTGAACGCGACCGCAACGCCCAAGCTCGGCAACAGCTGAAAAAACTGATTCAACCCTTCATCCTGCGCCGCACCAAAACCCAAGTGCTGCAAGAGTTACCACCGCGTACCGAAATACCGGTTTACATTGAACTTAGTAGCGAAGAAACCGCGTTTTACGAAGCCTTGCGTCGTGAAAGTTTAGCGGTGTTAACCAGTAACGATGCGCCGCCAGGTCAAAAACAGCTGCAAATTTTGGCGGCGATTACCAAATTGCGGCGTAGTTGCTGTAACACGAATCTGGTCAATCCTGATTTGGCGTTACCGAGTAGCAAGCTGGCTGCGTTTGGTGACATTGTTGATGAATTACTGGCAAATCAACATAAAGCCTTGGTATTTAGTCAATTTGTTGATCATCTACATTTGCTGGAACAATATCTGCAACAGCGTGGGGTTGCCTATCAATATCTCGACGGCAGCACCCCAGCTAAAGCAAGACAAACCCGTGTTGATGCCTTTCAGCGCGGTGAAGGCGAGTTGTTTTTGATTAGCTTAAAAGCTGGTGGCGTCGGCTTGAACCTGACAGCAGCGGATTATGTGATTCACATGGACCCGTGGTGGAATCCAGCGGTGGAAGACCAAGCCAGTGATAGGGCGCATCGGATGGGGCAGCAACGACCAGTGACGATTTATCGGATGATAGCCAAAAATACCATCGAAGAAAAAATCGTCGCCTTGCATGGACAAAAACGCGACTTGGCTGACAGCTTGTTAGATGGCGCGGATATTAGCGGCAAAATGTCAGCGGATGATTTGTTGAGTTTGATGAAAGGTTAGTAGGCCGGAATAAGCGCAGCGTTTCCGGCGAAGGCTTTCACGATTTTGATAAGCTTTCTGCCCAGAAACGCTATGCTTATTCTTGCCTACTTTTTCGCGAGGAAACAATATTGACCCGCAACCAAACTCTGAAAATTCCAAGCTAACTCTTTGAGTTACAAAAACATCTCCCCCAAATTTAGCTGTCTAGTGTAAAAACCTCGGAATTAACACAATATATTGTGTTAATATTTCGCCATCCACACTAGATAAGGGAATAACCGAATGACCGCTAAATCACAAACCAATGCCGAAATTCCATTACAAAGCGCCTCGCTAGACATCTGGGACAGCAAATACCGCTTAAAAACCAAAGACGGTGTCGCGATTGATAACAACATCGACGAAACCTACAAACGGGTTGCAAAAGCATTGGCGAGTGTCGAAAAAACCAAAGCCTTACAGGATCAAAATTACAAAGATTTCCTTTGGGCTTTGCGTCAAGGCGTGATTCCCGCTGGCCGGATTATCTCCAACGCTGGCGCTTTAGAACATAAACCCGCTACTTCCACTATCAACTGCACCGTGTCTGGCATCATCGAAGATTCGATGGACGACATTCTCGGCAAAGTCCACGAAGCCGGTTTAACCTTAAAAGCCGGTTGCGGTATCGGCTACGAATTTTCAACATTGCGTCCTAAAGATGCTTATGTTTCCGGCGCTGGCGCTTATACCTCCGGCCCGCTGTCGTTCATGGATATTTACGACAAAATGTGTTTCACCGTCTCATCAGCGGGTGGTCGTCGCGGCGCACAGATGGCGACTTTTGACGTTGCTCATCCTGATGTCGTGGATTTCATCCGCGCCAAACGCGAAGACGGTCGTTTACGCCAATTCAACTTGTCATTATTAATCACCAGCGAATTTGTCGAAGCGGTCAAAAATGATGGCCCTTGGCCGTTGTCATTCCCTGTCACCCAACGCGAAGTAGACAGCGATAATCTGGATTTAACCGATAACAGCAAAATCGCTTGGCGTGATTTGCCAAACAAAAAAGGCTATATCGTCAACGATGACGGCTTAGTGGCTTGCCGGATTAGCAAAGTAATGCCAGCGCGTCGTTTGTGGGACATCATCATGTCATCCACCTACGACTACGCCGAGCCAGGCTTTATTTTGATTGATAAAGTCAACGAAATGAATAACAACTGGTTCTGCGAACACATCCGCGCTACCAACCCATGCGGCGAACAACCATTACCACCTTACGGCAGCTGCTTGTTAGGCTCGATTAACCTGACTCGCTTTGTCGATAAACCATTCAGCGCTGATGCCAAATTCGATTGGGAAGGCTACCGCAAAACCATCCGCATTTTTACCCGCATGTTGGACAACGTGGTAGAAATCAACGGCTTGCCATTAGAAAAACAACGCTACGAAATCACCAGCAAACGCCGTCATGGTATGGGCTATTTGGGCTTAGGCTCGACCATCACCATGCTAGGCTTGAAATACGGTGATCAAAACTCCCTAGCGTTTACCGAACAAGTCACCAAAGAATTGGCTTTAGAAGGCTGGAAAGCCGGTTTAGAGCTGGCCAAAGAAAAAGGCCCAGCGCCGATTATGGAGCAAATCTTCACCGTCACTGGCGAAATGCTGCACAAACGCCCAGAAATGAAACAAGACGGCTACAAACTCGGCGATCAAGTAGCTGGCAAAGTGCTACACGCCAAATACAGCCGCTATATGCAAAAAGTTGCCAAAGAATTGCCAGAATTGGTCGAGCAATTAGCCGAAGTCGGCTGCCGTTTTACCCACCACAGCTCAATCGCGCCAACTGGCACTATTTCGCTGTCATTAGCCAACAACGCCAGCAACGGTATCGAACCAAGCTTCGCTCACCACTATTCACGCAACGTGATTCGTGAAGGCAAAAAATCCAAAGAAAAAATTGACGTGTTCTCGTTTGAATTA
Source organism: uncultured Pseudomonadota bacterium (assembly GCA_903931355.1). Lineage (GTDB taxonomy): Bacteria > Pseudomonadota > Gammaproteobacteria > Methylococcales > Methylomonadaceae > Methylomonas. Next base: position 5,960 of record CAIZCB010000130.1, on the reverse strand, counting down.
TTGGCCTACCGCCAATTGGTCAACGCCGATGCCATGCCATACAGCGACAACCCAGACCACCAATTACCGGATTACTTCATCGCTGCTGACGACATTAGCCCAAAACAGCACGTTGATATTCAAGCCGCCGCGCAAATCTGGATTGATTCCTCAATCTCGAAAACCGCCAACGTACCGACCGATTACCCGTATGAAGATTTTAAATCGATCTACGAATACGCCTACGACCAAGGCTTAAAAGGCTGCACCACCTTCCGCTTCAACCCAGAAGTGTTCCAAGGTGTATTGGTCAAAGAATCGGACTTGGAAAACACCACCTACCAATTCACTTTGGAAGACGGCCATGTGGTGGAATTTAAAGGCAATGAAGAAGTGGAATACGACGGCGAATTGCACACCGCCGCGAATTTGTTTGATGCCTTGAAAGAAGGGTATTACGGTAAGTTTTAAACTTTATTTTCTCGGTGGGAGAATTTTATGCCAGCTATTTCAATGTTCTACGGCATTATCATTTACATGTATTTTATGGATAACAAGCAGCATAAATTGCCGCATATCCATGCTAAATATCAAAATGATGAAGTAATTGTTGCTATACCTGATGGTGAAATATTAGATGGCAGTATTCCAAAAGCGCAGATGAAATTGCCGCAAGCATGGATAGAATTACATAAAGATGAGTTGCAAGCCGATTGGCAACTAGCCGTTTCTGGTGAGCTACCTTATAAAATTGAACCATTGAGGTAATCGCTATGAATCCGCGAGTTAGCAGCGTACAAACCACCGATGATTACCAACTGATATTGCAATTTACCGATGGTAAACAAGGCGTTTATGACTGCTCGCCTTTATTAGACTTCGGGGTATTTAAAGAATTGCGTAACAAGCAATATTTTAAACAAGCCAGCTTAGAAAACGGCACCGTTGCATGGCCGCATGAGCAAGACATCTGCCCCGATACTCTGTATTTGGATGCCATCAAAATTGACAACGCCGTCAGCGTTAATAATTAAGGACAAGTTTTTAACTTGTTAAATATCGAATATTTTTAGGCCAAAACCATGACCCAACACAAAATCAGCAAAAAAATCGTCGGCTACAAAGTCGTCAACAAAGACCAAGTCGAAGCCGCTAATCAAGCCACCGCGCCATCCTTGGAAAGTATGCACGAAAACGTCGAGCGTCCCGAAGTACTGCTCGGCTCGACCTACAAAATCAAAACCCCGCAATCCGAACACGCTTTGTACATCACGATCAACGACATGATTTTGAATCAAGGCACCCAACATGAAGAACGCCGCCCTTACGAAATCTTCATTAACTCCAAAAACATGGAGCATTTCCAATGGGTTCTAGCCTTAACCCGGGTTATCTCAGCGGTATTCCGCAAAGGTGGCGACGCTACCTTTTTGGTTGAAGAAATGAAAGCGGTATTCGACCCACAAGGCGGCTACTTCAAAAAAGGCGGCGTTTTTATGCCATCGCTGGTAGCCGAAATCGGCACCGCAATTGAATCGCACATGAAACACATCGGCATGATCAAATCCGAAGCAATGAGCGACCACCAGAAGCAATTTTTAGACGAAAAACGCCGCGAGTTTGAAGCCCAGCATGGTGAGTCAGAAGGGCAAGCCTTTCCTGAAAAAGCCGTGCTTTGTGTGAAATGCAGCACCAAGGCGATGGTGTTGATGGATGGGTGTATGACTTGTTTGAATTGTGGGGAATCGAAGTGTGGGTGATGAGATAAAAGAAAACTCAAGTATTGGAGTATGGTTTTCTCCAAACTTTATTTGATCGTAGTGTTAGATTTTTGGATTTAAGAGATAGTGGTGATAATTAAAAAATTTTCAAAAAAAGAGGTGCAGAAGGCTGGAGAGTTACTTTTAATTGAAAATCTTTACATAGAAAATCCTGAAGGATATTCCCATGCCATGCAGGTTTTATCTTATTGGCGATCTTGTCATATATATCCTCTTGATTTAGTTTCGGATAAATTGCGAAATTTAGCAATAAATGTAGATCGTAAGTCAATTGTCGCTAAACGATTGAAAAGAACTCCATCAATTCTGAATAAATTGCGTCGTTTCGACTCTATGAAGCTTAGGAATATGCAGGATATTGGAGGTTGCAGAGCTATTGTTTCAACCATTAAAAGAGCAAATAAACTTAGGCGAGAATTGAATAGGAAAAGAAATTTTAGAGTTGTTGATTACATTGATCAACCGAAGCCAGATGGTTACAGAGGTATTCATCTAATTGGTAAGTTTTATGGTGAAAATAAAATTGATGAATATTCGATAGAAGTACAAATTAGAACTCAAGTTCAGCATGCTTGGGCTACCGCTGTTGAAATAATTGATCTATTTACAAATCAAGCTCTTAAGTCAAATCAAGGCGATAAAGACTGGAAGGATTTTTTCAGAAATGTTAGCTTTGAGTTTTCTAAAATTGAAGGAAAAAATAATAAGTGAAAACTCTTTATCTGCCTACGAAACTAATCGGTTGGCGCGAAAACTGTCGGTGCGTGATAAATTTGAAGCGTATAGTCATTCTTTAAATATTCTTCTAAATATGGAAGGTAAAGAAGATGGGTATTATTTGATTTTAATAGACTTAAATAAAAATACTCTTAATGCAAAATTCTTTGGTAGCGATGATTATTCGGTTGCTATCAAATATTATCTTAGCGAAGAAGAGCATTCAGAAAAAAATCTGGGTACTGTAGTGGCTTTAGTGTCAACAACTTCAATTAAAAATCTAAAAGAAGCATATCCAAACTACTTTGCAGATTCTACGGTTTTTTTAAATCTTTTAAATTATGTGTTAGATCAATATGAATATAATAATCCTAATTGGTTTAAGCGATTTATAGGTGGTATCTGATTGTATGGTCTTAGCCCCATAGGATGATGACATGGACTCCTCTCCACACCCAACGGTGTCACAATGCACCAGACAATTAAAACGGGGCAAAGAGGAGTCCTAAATGAATCGTAACGTAGTGGGTTTGGATATTGCAAAAAACATTTTTCATTTATACATCGAGTCAGCCGATGGCAAACCGGAAAAAAAGAAATTAAAACGCACCGAGATGTTGCCGTATTTTGCTAATTCAACCGTCAGTTTGATTGGCATTGAAGCCTGTGGCGGTGCGCATTATTGGGCCCGGGAGCTGACCAAGCTCGGTCATGAAGTGGTGTTGCTGAACGCCCGATTTGTTAAAGGCTTTGTGGTCGGTAACAAAAACGATTTTAACGATGCCGAAGCGATTGCCACAGCGGTGACTCGGCCGAACAAACGCACGGTAGCGGTAAAAAATGACGCTCAACAAGACATGCAAATGCTGCATCGCTTACGTCAAGAAAGAATTGGTGAACGTACCGCATTGATCAATCAGATTCGAGGTTTTTTGTCTGAGCGGGGCATTGTTTTAGACAAAGGCATTAATAAGGTGAGAGCCCTGTTACCGGTGATTTTGGAGAATATCGATAACGCGCTAACTCCGATGAGTCTTGAATTGTTTACCGAACTATCGGAACGCGTACAAGTGATTGATGCCGACATCAAAAAACACGATCAACGTATCAACCGTTTATGCGGAGAAAATACGTTGAGCCAACGATTTATGGAAGTCCCCGGCATAGGGCCTATTACGGCGACCATCATGGCATCCGATATTGGAAGCGGTAAAAATTATGCGAGCAGTCGCGATTATGCGGCTAGCTTAGGTGTGGTGCCCAGACAGCATAGTAGCGGTGACAAACAGGTTTTGCTGGGCATTAGTAAGCGCGGCAATCCTTATTTGCGTACCTTGCTAATTCACGGCGCCAGAGCAGTGTTAGCGGTTTGTAGTGGCAAGACAGACCCGTTGAATGTCTGGCTGCAAGCGTTGATCGCGCGGCGCGGGTTCAATAAGGCGGCGGTAGCATTGGCTAACAAAAATGCGCGAATACTTTGGGCGATGGCAATCAAGGATCAAGCTTATGAAGCAGTGCCGTTAGCAGCCTAAGGTCGGGTTATCCACCCTTTGCCCAACGCCTACACAAGAAAGAAGGGTTCCGGCGCTGTTCAAAGCGTGGATAACCCTTAATCCGGTGTAGGAAGATAAACAGAGTTCAACCAGATTGCGGAGGCAAGTAACTCAATATTGATGACGATAACAGGTCAGACCGGTGCTTTTAAATCCCGTTCGGCACAGAGATTCTTGGAAATCGGTAGGATGATAGTGGTAAAAGCGCGCGGATAGATTCATCAGGGTCCGAAGGTCAATTAAGTGCCTTCATCAAGAGACCGAATATATGGCTGCAATCTTGATCTCTGTTAAAAGCATTAATTTTGATAATACTTGGCTTGCAATTGGAGAGGAGTCCATATATGTGCTGAACAAAGTGAAGCGCATCAATCGCGAGCAATGCGCCTCCTTGCTTCAGCTTCAGCCTTATACTATAAAATAATTCAATATCAGCGCGTCATATCTCAGTATTTTTTAACTTTTAATGGTTCCACATTTCATATGCAAGGATTAGAAAGCGTATCTATACCAAAAGCAGATTGGGTAGAACTTCACCAAGTAGTTCTTCAACCTGAAGAAGCCGAAAATTTGAAAACTCTAATGAGCAAAATTGAACGTTATTAATCCACCGATTTACAACTAGGCTTAACCTAACCTAAAATACACACAACATCATACACACATGGAGTCATCGATGACAACCTTAACCACCCGCATTTTCAAAAACGGCAACAGCCAAGCGGTGCGGATTCCACAAGAGTTCCGTTTGGACATCAATGAAGTTGAAATTACTCGTAGTGCCAACGGCGATTTGATTATTCACCCGATCCCACTCGACCGTGGCGCAGCTTTAATGACGGCGCTTAACGGCTTTGATAATGAATTTGCCAGCCAGTTAGAACAAGATTACCGACAACAAGCACTTATGCAGGATCGTGAGGCTTTATGATTTACATGCTGGATACCAATATCCTCATTTACCTGATAAAAAACAAACCACCTAGCGTTGCAGCTCATATCAATGCACTGGATAGCCAAACCGAACTCTGCATGTCTTTTTTGACCTATGCCGAGTTACTGAAAGGTGCTGAACGTAGCACTCGAAAAGCTCAAGTGTTGGATCAACTGCAACAACTGACGCGCATTATTCCAGTCAACTACACGGTTAATGCCGAACTGTGCCAACACTACGCCACTCAATTCACTCGGCTAAAAATCGCCGGAACACCGATAGGCGGGAATGACCTTTGGATTGCCTGTCATGCCTTAGCGCAAAATGCCACACTCGTAACGCATAACATCAGGGAATTTGAACGGATTGAAGGATTAAAATTAGAAGATTGGGTTTTGGTTGAATAGGATGTAAGCAAGGTTGAACAAAGTGAAATCCAACATCAACAAAAGCCTTCAAGCTGGGTTTCCGCTAACGCTGCAACCTATCCTACACACACGCCCCAGCTCGATGAATTTACGAACAATGCAAACAGCAATCGCAATAACTTAAAAATTTATATCGCAATACTTTTTTAAAAAATATAGCCATTACTTCATATTTATCAATTACTTGATTTTATAATTATTAAAATGGATTTACGGAACGACGCTCTTTAAGTCGTGCTTGTAAAATCGCACGAGCCGTATCGTTTGAATAGCTTTTCATTTCGCCGCTATCCAATTTTTCAATGGTATTTTGCAATCTTAGCCGGAGCCATTTGGTGTAATCAGGATCATAAGCATGTTTCTGGTCATATTCAGCATAGGAATCATTTGCCATAGGCATTTCCTCAATTTAAGTTAGGTTTTAGCTGTTTTCTATTTCAAACTCATGTTGAATATCACAAATTGGCTATTACCCCAAATCATCCAACTTAACCCACCTTAACCGATTGGCATTACTCACCACCGTCACCGATGACATGGCCATTGCCGCCCCTGCTAACATCGGATT
>CAIZCB010000129.1 GCA_903931355.1 uncultured Pseudomonadota bacterium | reverse complement strand
CAATCGCTCTTGCTAACAAGGTTTTACCAGTACCTGGAGGGCCAACCATCAACACGCCGCGTGGAATTTTGCCGCCCAAGGCTTCGTATTTGCCAGGATCGCGAAGAAAATCGACCATTTCAACCACGTCTTCTTTGGCTTCTTCAACCCCAGCGACATCAGTGAAACGGACTTTGACTTGGTCTTCGGCCATTAATTTAGCCCGGCTTTTGCCAAAGCTATTTTGACCACCAGCGCCCATTTGTTGTCTACGCATGAAAAATACTAATACTGCAATCAACAGCAAAGTCGGTGCCCAAGAAATGAGAATCTGAGTAAAGGTCGATTGCACCGCAGGTCTTTCGACTTTGATTTTGACCTTGTATTCCAACAATTCATCAATCATCCGCGCATCATCAGGATTAACCGTGGTGAAGCGGGTGCCGTTTTGGCGTTTACCGTAGACATTATTGCCATCAATAATCACCTCGCTGACCGATTCACTACGGATATCCTGAATAAAATCGGAATAGGAAATATCCTGATGTGGATCGTGGCTAGGTAAAGTGGGGTTGAAAGCCGTATAAGCAGCGTAGGCAATAATGCTTATTAACACTAAAGGGAATAAATATTTCTTCATTGACTAACTCCTACCAAAACGCAACTGCGTGATTTTTTTAACATAACAACCTCTTGCTCTGGGGCCTTTGACGTGGCTCTACTTGTTTTTGAATGGTGATTATTATCCAGAAATCGCCTTAAGTCGCGATTGTTGTGCAATTTAAGTCAACGCTAAGGATTAACAAGCGACAATTTTCTTGTATATTTCAACCTAAATTGGCTGTAACGGTTGGATATGTAGCAAATCTGGTTTATCCCAAACCATGATAAAGATTAATTCACGAGCACTTTAATCGCCTAAAATCGTCAAACTTGCTTACTTCAAAAGGAAAGGAGAAAACATGAAATTAAATAAAATCGTCTTAACCTCGCTGATGATTTTACTCAGCTTAGCAAGTAGCAATAGCTGGGCGCGTGATCACGGTGGCGGACATCATGGAGGCCATCACGGCGGACACGGTTCGCTCAATTTTGGTTTCTATGCTGGCTACCCTTATGGCTATCCATTCTATGGCTCACCGTATTACACACGGCCTTATTATGATTACCCTTATTACAATCCACCGGCGGTGATTGCTGTTCAGCCACCACCGCCAGTCACTTATATCGAACAAGCGCCGCAACCTGCTACGACACAAGAAAACCCAAGTGGTTATTGGTATTACTGCACTAATCCAGAAGGTTATTATCCTTATGTTAGAGAATGTCCAACCGGTTGGCAGCAAGTTGAACCCACGCCTCCCTCATCACGTTAAGGAAATCAACGATGAATCGAATTTCAAAAATAACCATTACAGTATTTTCACTATCTGTGACCGCTTGCGCTAACTTACCTAGTGGTCCAAGCGTCATGGTATTACCAGGCTCTGGGGCATCATTTGATCAGTTTCGAGTTGATGATGCTAACTGTCAACAATTCGCAATGTGGCAAATTGGTGGGACAACCCCCAATCAAGCTGCGATTGACAGCAGTATAACCAGTGCTGCAGTCGGTACAGCATTAGGAGCTGCTACTGGTGCAGCGATTGGCGGGGGTAGCGGTGCCGCCATAGGCGCTGGCGCAGGACTTGCCGCTGGCAGCATTGCTGGTTCTGGCGCTGCCAGTAACTCTTATTACACCAATCAACGCCAATATGACGTAGCTTATATTCAATGCATGTACTCTAAAGGCCACCGTGTACCTGTCAGCGGTCAATTTTCACCGGCATCTTCAGCGCCAATAGTAAAACCAACACCGGCTGGCGCCAATATTCCCCCGCCACCACCAGCTGGCTCGCCACCACCACCGCCACCAAAATAATTACCCATTAAACCGTTCGTTCTAAATTAAGTGGACAAACGGTTTAATATCCATAATTTCACGAGTGATGACTGGCAATTAGCACCTAATTAGCCTTTTTAGCTTAAAATCGATTATTTATTAATTTTTTCGATTTACACGCTTTTTATATGTCTTTATTACTCAAATACCTTGGCTCTTGCTGGTTCATCAACAATCCGTCTGAATTAGTTCCCTCAAAATCCTTCATGTGGAAAACCGTCGCCTTCTACCTGATTTCAGGAATGATCGTTGAAGGCTTAATTTCCGATCCAGCAGACGGCACCATCGAAGTGGTATTAAGAACCATCATGGCGTTTACCACCATTGCCAGCTTGTTGCTTGTTTCCAAACAATGGCATTTTATGAATCAATTGTTTACCGCCATTTTTGTCTGTGAAAACTTCATCATGACTTTAGCGATTGGCGCGGAAATACTGGATTTAGTGATGGTGATGCAGCATGTGGAATATCGAGAAGAAATCTCGATTGGTTTAGCGGTATTTTTGGTGATTTGGTACATCAGCATCGTTAGCTACATTTTCCGCCAGTTTTTCGCTTATGGCACAGGACGTAGCATTGTGTTTGCCTTTAGTTATTTCATTTTAACTTACGGGCTACCGATGTTATTTATGGATATTTGACGGAAAAATCGCCAAGGCTTAAAACCTTGGCGAAACCATTTCAACGATTAAACAATATCCTGACTTTTCAAATATTCTTCGTAATTGCCTTGGAAATCGACGATGCCATTTGGCGTCAACTCAATCACTCGTGTCGCCAAAGACGACACAAACTCGCGGTCATGACTGACGAAAATCAACGTACCAGGGTAATTTTCTAAAGCGGTGTTTAGTGACTCAATCGACTCCATATCTAAATGGTTGGTCGGCTCGTCCATCACCATAATGTTGCTCTTTTGCAGCATCAACTTACCAAACATCATCCGGCCTTGCTCACCACCCGACAACACTTTGACCGACTTATGAATATCATCTTGCGAAAACAATAAACGCCCCAAAGTACCGCGAATCATTTGATCATCATCGGATTCTTTACGCCATTGCCCCATCCAGTTAATCAGCGACAAATCTTCTTCAAAACTCTCGGCATGATCTTGAGCAAAATAACCAACTTCCGAGTTTTCTGACCATTTCGCTTCACCGCTATCAGGCTCTAAATCACCCACCAAAGTTTTTAACAAGGTTGATTTACCTATCCCGTTAGGCCCAATCACCGCCACTCTTTCACCAACCGCAATCATCAGATTAAGGTTTTTAAACAACGGTTCATCGCCATAGCCTTTGCTTAAATCTTGTACTTCCAAGGCTAAACGATGCAGCTTTTTAGTTT
>CAIZCB010000128.1 GCA_903931355.1 uncultured Pseudomonadota bacterium | reverse complement strand
TTCATCAAATAAACGCACATGACAAAATTCTTCTGCCAAATGAATTCTGGAGATTTTATCTTCTAATAAATGTGAATTAGCCATATCTGGCACCACATCCCAAGCGCCTTTAATTCCCACCCATTCGTGACGAGCAAATTTATAAATGGCAGATAATAATAAAGTCGTACGATCTAAATTTTTTGGATCATCAACCATTTCAACATAATTACGATAAAACGCTTCTGGATTAGCTAATGGCTTAGTTAATCTAACTGGATTATTTTGAAAATATTCAAGACGGGCACGTTTTTTGGCTAAATCTTTATCAGCTTCGAATAATTCCCCACCATGATTTTGAGTAAATACCCAATAATCATCAAAATTATCTTTACGCTGTTGAGCAGTAGCATCGGTAAAAATAGAATAATAACTAGCGTTAGACATTTAATAACCTCCATTGTAATCTTTTGTAATCATACCCCATAGCCAGTATTGCGGTGCGATTAATAACAAACAAAAGCAAGTCTCAACAAGAGATTGCCACTATAATGCCAGCCCATATCAACCCATTAAACTTGCTTCTATGACACCACTTTCTATCGGCCCCATCATGATTGACATCGAGGGGCAAAGCCTCTCGGCATTGGATAGAGAAAAAATTGCTCATCCCAACACCGGCGCCCTGATTCTGTTTGCCCGTAATTACGAAAATCCCGAACAAATCGCCGCATTAATTAAAGACATCCGTTCAGCACGAAACGGCGATATTTTGATCGCTGTTGACCAAGAAGGCGGCCGAGTTCAACGCTTTCAAACCGGTTTTACTCGCTTACCCGCTGCCGCTGTCTATGCTGACAAACCTGAATTAGCAGAAACCGCAGGCTGGTTGATGGCCGCAGAATTATTGACTGTCGGTGTCGATTTCAGCTTTGCACCGGTGCTTGATGTCGATTGTGGTGTCAGCCAAATCATCGGCAATCGCTCGTTTTCGCAGCAAAGTGATTTAGCCGCCAACTTAGCTTCCGGTTTTCGACGCGGCATGAATAGCGCTGGCATGGCGGCAACCGGCAAACATTTCCCTGGACACGGTGCCGTGGCTTTAGACTCACATCTGACCTTGCCAATTGATGACCGTGATTTAGAGACTATCCGCCAGCAAGATTTAGTGCCGTTTAAACAGTTAATCAGCGAAGGCTTAGAAGCCATTATGCCCGCCCATGTGGTTTATCCAAAAATCGACGAATTACCAGCGGGTTTTTCTCGCATCTGGCTACAAGAAATTCTCCGCAAAGAGTTGGGCTTTGACGGTGCCATTTTCAGCGATGATTTAAGCATGGAAGGCGCCGCTTGCGCGGGAAGCTTCCCCGACCGCGCCCGTTTAGCCGAACAAGCCGGTTGTGACATGCTATTGGTTTGCAACAACCCAAGCGCAGCCGAACAAGTTTTAGATAGCGTCACGATCCGCAATAATAGCGACCGCCAACGTCGATTATCAGCCATGCTCGGCGTCGCCAAACTCAATCGCCAACAACTGTTTGCCAGCGAACAATGGCAACAAGTTTCTAAACAAATCAATCAACTCTGTGAAGCCCATGCTAGATGAAATTAAACAAGTAGAAGCGGATGCCATCTGTTTATACAACGCCGATCAGCTAGAAACCGCGCTCGACAACATGGTCAGCGCCATCAGCGAAAAACTGCAAAATAGCAATCCTTTGGTGTTATGCGTGATCAATGGCGGCATTATCACCACCGGCAAACTGCTACCGCGCTTACGCTTTCCATTAACCATGGACAGCGTTCAAGCCACCCGCTACCGCAACGCCACCACTGGCAGCGATGTACATTGGCTATACAAACCCAGCACCGCATTAACTGGCCGCACGATCTTAATCGTCGATGACATTCTTGATGAAGGTCACACTTTGGCGGCGATTATCGAATGGTGTAAACAACAAGGCGCAACGGCGGTCTATTCAGCGGTTTTATTAGAAAAACAACTCGAACAAAGCAAACCTGTAGCGGCTGATTTTGTTGGCTTAGAGGTTGCTAATCACTATTTATTTGGCTTTGGCCTTGATTACAAAGGCTATCTAAGAAATGCCAACGGCATTTTTGCTTGTAAGGAAATTTTATGACCCTCGCGATTATCGGCGGCACCGGCCTCACCCAAATTGACCAATTAACCATCACTGGCGAACAAAGCTTAGACACCCCTTACGGCGCACCTTCAGCACCGTTTGTATTCGGTGAACTGGACGGCAAACAACTGGTTTTCCTAGCCCGCCACGGCAATCCGCACCGAATCCCACCGCATAAAATCAACTACCGCGCCAATATTTGGGGCTTAAAGCAACTCGGCGTTACCGAAATCATCGCCGTCGCGGCGGTTGGCGGGATTACCGAAGCGATGGCGCCAGCACAAATCGCCATCCCTGATCAAATCATTGACTACAGCTATGGCCGTGAGCACACTTTTTTTGCTGATGATTTAGAACACGTCACCCATATCGACTTTAGCTTTCCTTATACACAAAACTTGCGAAATCGCCTGATTGCAGCTGCGCAACACCTCAATCTGTCTGTTTCCACTAGCGGCACCTACGCTTGCACCCAAGGCCCACGCCTTGAAACTGCGGCGGAAATTAAACGCCTAAAAAATGATGGTTGTGATTTAGTTGGCATGACCGGAATGCCAGAAGCGGCTTTAGCCAAAGAATTAGATTTAGCCTACGCTAACATCTCAGTTGTCGCCAATTGGGGCGCTGGCATATTAGATACAGAAATTACTATGGCGGAAATTGAACAGAATTTAATTGTCGGCATGGATAATGCGATTAAACTATTAAAACAAACGGTTTTAAACAGTTAGACAAGACTAAACAGGCAAGCCATATCTTGCTTACACCCTAAGCCGTTCGTGCTGAGCATGTCGAAGCATGAGCGGCGATGGTTGGCGAACGACTCGGCTTTCCCGTTCATCCTTCGACAAGCTAAGGACGAACGGGACAGCCTTAAGATGTGATCAACTCAGGAAACGTATTGTTTGAAACTGCTGATCCACTTTTGTTTTGTCATCCCGTTAGGGATCCCTTAACTCTAAACGGATTGGATAACTTTGAGGCAAAGGGATTCCTACGGAATGACAAAATCAAAGGCAAAGGTTAAATTAAGGGCTGTGGTTATTTAAAATTATGCAGCGGTAAGATTTAATACATAGCAGTCTCCGCTATTAGCGCTGGGTAATATCAGTTATTAAATGTTTATTGTCTAATTAAATAGAAAAAAGGTTAAGAAACTGCCCTTTCTTAACCTTTTACTTAGGCATCAATCAAACATATATTTGATTGAACGATTGAATATTACTTAGTAGCGCCTTCTTTATGAAGAACGTCATTACGATAGGCAGAATTGCTAGAATCTTCCGCAATAGCTCTTGATGACGCAGCATATTTATCATGCTCTGAACTTTTCACCATGAAAATTACACCAGCAAAAAATACAACTGATAAAACGATATAGAGCCAAAAATTATCTTTTTCCTGTGCTTCAATCATTGTGTACCTTCCTTATTTTAGGTTTATATGGCG
>CAIZCB010000127.1 GCA_903931355.1 uncultured Pseudomonadota bacterium | reverse complement strand
GGTTGATTACGACAAAGTCTATGAAGCTTTGGTGTCGTCCATCATGACCTCCTCATTCGGCGGTATGTTAATGATGATGGGCGGCGAAGAAGCTTTGCAGCCACTAAAACAACCGTTTATCGACAAAATGCAGGGCACTTTACAAGAAATGGTCAGCTCAGAGCGCTTTACCAACGCCTTACAAAACGGCCTCAACGCCCACAAAATCGGTGAACAATTAGTCAGCAAAGTCGAAATGGTGATTGATAAACGCCTCAGCGAATTAACCCCGCAAATGGTTAAAGAAATGGTGCAAGCGATTATCAAACAACACTTAGGTTGGCTAGTGGTTTGGGGCGGTGTGTTTGGTGGCATTTTAGGCGCGTTGTCGGTGTTTGCTTAATCGGGGCCTGATGATGCAAACAGTCGAACTCGCTTTTGAACGCTTTGGCGAACCACAAACCGCCACGCCATTACTAATTTTGCACGGATTTTTCGCCTCCGCCCGTAACTGGCGCGGCATGGCCAAACAGCTTGCCGAACAGCGGCAAGTTTATGTCTTGGATATGCGTAATCATGGCATTTCACCTCATGCCGCTATCATGGATTATCCGAGCATGGCCGCCGATGTGATTGCTTTCATGCAACAGCATGATTTACAGCAAGCTGATTTTTTAGGCCACAGCATGGGCGGCAAAATCGCCATGTGGCTGGCTTTAAATCATTCTGAGCGAGTCAATAAATTACTGATAGCCGACATTTCCCCGGTCAGCTACAGCCACAGTTTTGACAACACCATCCAAGCCCTGCGCGACTTGCCATTGGCGGAGTTAGGCAACCGCAAACAAGCCGAAGAATGGCTGGCAACCGCGATTGCTGATTTGGGTTATCGGCAGTTTTTACTGCAAAACCTAGTGCTGGAAAACGGCGTTTATCGCTGGCGGGTTAATCTGGATTATTTCCACAACAACGCCCATTACATTGTCGGTTTTCCAGATGGCAGTGGCTTAAGTCCTTATTCTGAATCGGTGTTGTTTCTGTCCGGTGAAGCGTCTAGCTATATTCGCCGCGATGCGATTTATCAATGGTTTCCGAAGGCGGAGATTGTCGAACTAGCTGGAACCGGGCATTGGTTGCATGTTGATGCGCCGGCGGTGTTTTTGGGGTTGGTTGAAGATGAATTAAATAGTTTTTAGCACCTATTTTCTCCAGTGAATATTTAAAATTTATAAAAGAGAGTATTGATGACAAACCTAAACCAGCCAAGATTACAACCATTATCGACTGAGCCTACTGATATTGTGGGTAAATATGCTTTTGATGGAGATTTGTTATCAAGAAAGTATTTAGCAGGCCAATTAACCGATTATCTTGATCGATTAAGAGCCGGAGCGGTTTTAGCTATTGATGCTGAATGGGGCGAAGGGAAAACTTGGTTTGGTCGAAATTGGGAAAAACAATTGCAAGATAATGAGCATAAAACTGTTTTTATTGATGCTTTTGAACAAGATTATATTGAAGACCCATTTCTATTAATTGCTTCTGAAATTGCTGAAGCTTTAGCTGACGATAAGGATAATACAAGATTATTCCGTGAAAAAGCAGCTGGTGTTTTGAAGGCAATTTTACCTGTTGGCACTAAAGCTTTAATTAATATTGCTGGAAAACTGGCATTAGGCTCTATTGACGCATCAGATGAAATTGAAAAAGCGGTTGAGGCTGCTAATGGCTCTACGGCTGATGCTGCGAGTAAATGGATAGAAAAGAAAATTCAAAATCATGCTTTGGAAAAAGCCTCGTTACAACATTTCAAGTCGGCATTGAAGGATTTGGCGAGTAAACAAGGCAAGCCAATTGTGGTTTTTATTGATGAGTTGGATCGTTGTCGTCCAGTCTTTGCGGTTCAAATGATAGAGCGAATTAAGCATTTCTTTGACGTACCTAATGTGGTGTTCGTTTTGCTTATGAATAGAGCCCAGCTTGAAAACGCTATTAAAGGTGTTTATGGCGCTGAAACTAATGCTGCTGCCTATTTGGGAAAGTTTATTAATTTCTTCTTTAATCTGCCAAAACAGGATGATTTAAATAACTATACTAGAACTCATGGTCTTTATGTAAATGCTATTCTTAGTAGATATGATTTTGATTTGACATGGAGTGTGCATGATGAATTTAGAAATTGTTTTATAATTCTGTCAAATCAATTAAAACTATCGTTACGTGATATAGAAAGATCG
>CAIZCB010000126.1 GCA_903931355.1 uncultured Pseudomonadota bacterium | reverse complement strand
GTGCTGTGCTTTGCCGAATTCAAATGGTATCGACGTTCGATTTTCATCCCCGCCTCGCTATTAGGTGGCTTGGGCTTGGTCATCGCGCTTTATCAAGGCTCGAAAATTGATCTGGAATGGCAAATTAGTATTTATAGCTTGGGGTTGTTTTTTTGCTGCATGATTTGTCACGGCGAGTTGTTTCGCTTGCGGCCTCAGCCTAGCCAATTAACCGCTTATTACTTGGCGATTTCGGTGGGCGGCGCGATAGGCGGTTTGTTTGTTGCTTTGTTATCGCCGCTGATTTTTCCTTTGTATTTTGAATTTCATATTGGTTTATTCGCCTGTTTCGCCTTGGTCTTTGCGGTGTTAGTAGTCGAGAAACCAAAGCCATTGATCGTTGGCCTTGGCTCAATGGTTTTATTGGTGTTAGGTGGACATTTAGTGACCCATGCTTATGAAGCCAGTGCCGCACAATCCTTAGTCAGCCGTAATTTTTACGGCGTGTTGCGGGTAGTTGATCGCGATATTGAGCAACCGGAACAAGCCAGACGGGTGTTACGCCACGGAGCGATTGACCACGGTTTTCAATTTTTAGCCGCCGATAAACAGCAAAAAGCTACCGCCTATTACCGCCCAGAAACCGGCGTCGGCTTGGCTTTACAGCATTTCCCTAAACAACAAAATCGGCGGATTGGCATTGTCGGGCTTGGGGTTGGCACTTTGTTATCTTATGGCAAGGCTGATGATTATTTTCGGATTTACGACATTAATCCCACCGTGGTTGAGCTGGCGAAAAATCAGTTTAGTTTTATTCAACAAACCCCAGCCCAGCACGATATTGTCATTACCGACGCTCGTTTGGCTTTGGATCGTGAAGCCGATCAACAATTTGATATTTTGGTATTGGATGCTTTTAGCGGTGATGCGATTCCGATGCATTTGTTGACCGTGGAAGCAATGCAGCAGTATTTCCGCCATTTACAACCCGATGGACTTTTGGTGATTCATATCGCTAATCGCCATTTGGATTTACGGCCTTTACTGCAAGGTTTAGCGCAGCGAGAAAACTACCAATTTAAAGTGGTTCACACGCCGAGTAGAGAAGATGATTTTGGTTTATATAAATCCGACTGGGCTTATCTGACTCGCAATCAAGCTTTTTTAGAGCAACCAGTGATTAGCCAAGCGCTTGATAACCGTGAAATACCGAACAAAAGCGTGATTTGGACTGATGATTTTTCTAACTTATTTAGTCTTTTGAAAACTAAAAATAAGATATAGAAATCAATTAATATCGTTTTATTGAAAATAATCAACTTGCTAGAATAAAGCCATGTTCATAGAGCATGACTCCTACTGATTCGGAATAGGTATCCTCAAGTTACCGACATGGATGTGTCTTTTATGGCGGGAGGTAATAATCCCGCCAACCTTTTTTCTCCCCCAAATTAAGAAGCGGTACCAATGAGTTGTTTCTAGCTATCTCCCGACCTAGACCCAATTTCATCAGTACCACCAGGCTCAAAAGTTACCGTGATTTAACCACTAGTCAAACCAACTCAACAAAACAGTAAATTTGATGCATTAAAGCAGCGAATCGGTTAAAACAGGTTTCGATTTACTTTATTTTGATTGTACAGACCAACATGATGGAACTAATTTGGATTAGCGCGGCGTTTTTCAGTGGACTGATTGCCAACCGCTTGTATTTGCCGCCACTGGTCGGCTATCTAGCAGCCGGTTATGCCATGCATTGCTTAAACATTGCACCCTTACAAAACCTCAATCACTTAGCCGATATTGGCATTGAGCTGCTGCTATTTTCAGTCGGCTTAAAGCTAAAACCCAGCTCGCTAATCCGTCCCGAAGTCTTAAGTGTTGGTGGTTTGCATTTATTGCTGATGGCAGTTGGCGCTGCCTTGTATTTTCTCTGGCTAGATCAACATGCCACAGGCGGCTTGGTATTGGGGATTAGTTTGGCCTTTTCCAGTACGGTATTAGCACTAAAAGTACTGGAAGATAACGGCGAGTTATCGTCATTACATGGCCGCGATGTGATGAGTATCTTAATTTTGCAGGACATTATCGCCGTCGCCTTATTAGCCTATGCCGAAGGCAAACAGCCAACACCTTGGGCATTATCTTTGTTGTTGCTGCCTTTGCTACGACCGATTGCACATCGCGTACTATCGGTTAGCCAAACCGCAGAGTTAAAACTGTTACTCGGGGTTTCGCTGGCCTTAGCCGGTGGCGTATTAGCTGAATCGGTTGGTATTGCTGCTGATATTGGCGCGTTATTAACCGGGATTATGCTGGCCAATCATCCGAAAATTGATGAATTGAGTAGCAAATTGTGGAGCTTGAAAGAGCTGTTTTTAGTGGCTTTTTTCCTACAGATTGGCCTAAGCGATTTGCCCAACCGCGAGCAGCTTTATCAAGCATTATGGTTATTAGCCTTGTTACCCACTCAAGGCGTGTTATTTTTTGGTTTGTTCATGATTTCAGGCCTCCGCGCCCGCACCGCGTTTATTTCATCTTTAGCCTTAACCACTTATTCTGAATTTGCTTTGATTACCACTAGCGCGGTGGTCGATGCACAATTGCTACCGGCCGACTGGAAAGCGGTGATTAGCCTTGCAGTGGCCGGTTCTTTGGCGATTGCCGCGCCATTGAATCGCTTTTCTCATCAATTATTTGGCTTGCTCAAACCGCTATTAAGTCGCCTTGAAAGGCATAGCGGTAGTTCCGACCGATTGCCCGATTCATTTGGCGCGGCTGAATGGTTAATCATCGGCATGGGTCGCACTGGCGTCGCAGCTTATCAATCACTCAGCAATCAAAACCAGCAAGTATTAGGACTAGACGCCGACCCGACTGTGTTAGATCAACTAATTAGCGCAGGCCGTAAAGTCATCTATGCCGACGTTGACGATAGCAGTATGTGGGCTAATTTATCGCTGGTCGGCGTTAAAGGCATTATTTTGACTTTGCCTTCATTTGATAGCCGAATCAATGCGATTGGCCAGCTACGAAAACTCGGCTTTGCTGGGGTAATCGGCACGATTTGCTATCAAGTTGACGACGAACGCTTATTGACCGGACAAGGCGCCAGCTTTGTGATTCATCCGTTGGTGGAAGCGGGTAATCAACTGGCGCAGCAGATGATGGTGGATTCTTTTAGTCAATAAAACAGCTTCATCAAATCAAACAGAATCCTGATTTAAGCCTTGATTTAACAGCCTACTCTCCATTTCCTGCATTTGGCGTTGTAACAACGCCAAACTGTTTTGGGTTTGCTGTAACTGCTCGGTCAGCGCTTCAAAATGGATTTGAAAATAACGCGAAGATGGAAATTTCGGCGCAGGTTTTTCCGAAGGCTCTACTGTTCTTGGCCCTAAAAACGCTCTTTCGATACCGTATTGTTTTTGCATTATCTTGTTCCTAGATATGAGTTATTTATATTTTAATTATTCAGTAGCGTAGGCCCGAATAAGCGCAGCGTTTCGGGCAGAAAGCTTGTCACAAACATCAAAACCTTCGCCGGAAACGCTGTGCTTATTCCGGCCTACGGCTGCAAGGTCGAATAAATTCGGCCTTACAGATTTACTTTTTTGATTGCCGAACAGTTAGACCAATAATGCACTAGCAATCCAAAACCAATCAGCACAACCGCCGCGAACGCCGAACCAGGTCGCATGGTTAAAGCGGCAACAGCGATACCAATCGTCGCGGCTAAAAATGTTATGGCAGCAATCAGTTGGAAATATCTTAATGATGGCGCTGGGTTGTTAAATTCTTGTTTTAACCAGCCAATCACCACGGTACCCGCCGATAAACTCAACATCACGCCAGCAAACTCAAGCAACTCCCGAAGCCCTGCACTCCAAACCACCATCACACAGATTAGCGTTTGTGCCAACACGGCTATCCGCGGATGTTCGCCGTGCAATTGGCCCATGAACTTCGGCAAAGCACCATCTTTTGCCATCTGGGCATAAACCCGCGGCCCACTGAGCAACATCGATGATGCCGACGTCATCAAAGCCAGCGCAATTAAGCCGCTTAATGCCTGTTCCGCACTAATACCACCTAATGCTCTAGCCGCAGCCGCACCGGATTCTGCTACACCTCGAATTTCCAATTGCGGTGCACCATACAAAATCACCGCACTGACCCCCAAATACAACACAATCACTAACCCAGTGCCGGTATAAAGCGCACGTTTTACCGTTGCACCGCCACCATCGACTTCGCTAGTAACATAAACAGCCGCATTCCAACCCGAATAGGCAAACGAAATCCACACTAAAGACCCCGCAAACGCCATTAAAGAAAAGCTGTTTGATTCAATCAACGGCGGAGCGGCAATGGCATCAGACACATGCGGCACCCCAAAAACGATAAAAACCATAATCGCGATAACTTTGATTAATACCGCCAAATTCTGGAATTTAACCCCCAATTTTGGCGCTGCCGCATGTAACAAACCCAACAGCACGATTAAGCCAGTAGCAATCCAAGGCAAGGTATTATCAATTGGCATCACTCGCGCCAGATACAGTTGCGCGCCTAAGGCAGCGGCGGCAATCGGTGAAGTAAAGCCAGCCACCAATGAAACCCAACCCGCCACCGTCCCCAATGCCGGATGCAGTGTTTCGCGCAGAAACGCATACTCGCCACCGGATTGAGGAAATCGCGCCGCTAAATCGGCATAAATCGCTACACCGCACAAAGCATAAATACCACCTACCAACCACGCTAACATCACGTAAGCCGGTGAGCCTAAATCCGCCAATGCAAAACCAGAAGTAGTAAAGACGCCAGTGCCAATCGTGTTTGCAATCACCAAGGCAATAGCGCCTCGATAATCCAGCAAACTAGCGGTTTGCTTTGCCATTACTTTTCCTTTTTTTGCAGAATAGCAATGTACTGTCTAGGTAAAAACTCTTTGGTTTCAACCAAGTCATAACCCGCTTGCTTCAATTCAGCCATCGCAGTATCAAAAGCCACCAAACGCATTTTTGGCGGTGTATCGCTGGAATTCATCCGCCAATCGACAATCACTAATCGACCATCGTCTTTTAATGACGGTTGTAGCTTGCTGAAATACTCAACGCGGTTCTCAATCAGGTGATAAGCATTGACGAATAGCAACACATCAACCGCTTCAGGCAGATTAGGACTATCAAAACTCGCTTGAACAGGATGGATATTGGCTAGGTTTTCGCGTTTAGCGCGTTCGCCTAAATAACGCACCATGTCCGGCTCAAGATCAGCCGAAAACACTTTGCCTTCTGGCACCCGTTTCGCAATTCGCGCACTGAAATAACCGGTACCAGCGCCAATATCAGCCACTAAGGCATCACGGGCTAAATCCAATTCATCAAGGACTTTTTCTGGTTGTTGCCAGGCTTCACGATCAGCGCTATCAAAATGTTTCGCTGATTTTTCAGCATCCGCAAAGCGCATTTTATGCTCACCAGCCATCCGCATATCGCCATGAGCGGCTTGTGCTTCGCTGGATTTTTGGAATACGACAAAATATTGTTTCGGTAAAAACTCATGACTTTCAACAGGCTTATAACCGGCAGCGGCCAGTTCTTGGTTGACCTGTTCAATTGAAACCATGTGCTCTTTCGGTGGCGTACCTGGGCCTGCTTTATTGAAATCAATCAATGCCAAACGACCATCCGCTTTTAGCGAATCGCGTAGCTTCCTGAAATACTCGACCCGATTGCCAATATGGTGATAAGCATCAACCAATAAAACCACATCGACCGCTTCCGGCAAATTAGGGCTAGTAGCGCTGGCTTGTATTGGGTTTAGATTGCCGATTTTTTCACGTTTAGCGCGTTGACCCAGATACTGCACCATGTCTGGCTCGGCATCGACGGCAAACACTTTGCCTTGCGGTACGCGTTTGGCAATTCGGCTACTGAAATAGCCAGTTCCCGCACCAATATCAGCGACCGTAGTATTCGCAGACAACTTTAATGCATCTAACACCTGTTCTGGTTTTTGCCAGCTATCGCGTTCTGCGTTATCAAATTGTTTAGCCCATTTTTCAGCGTCGGCAAAGCTGTGATGATAAGCACCATCATCATGGCCTTTGTGCTGACCCATGTGCATTTTATGTTCAGCCGGCATCTCAGCCATGATTTCTGCCACTGTGATATGACTGCTGATCAGTAGCAAGATAGCGGTAGCCGCTAAGTTATTTTTTGTCATGTTCTTTTCCTGTATTTGATTTTTTGTTGTGGAATAATATTTATCGACTTATGTGATAAACACCCATAATTGTTAACACTAAAGCCGATAATAAACAGATCGCACCTATAGCTATCACTATCCAAATGCCCATGCTTAGTCTCCGCTGTTAGTTTGATTAGCAGCGCTTAACGCCGCTTGTTGATTGAACTTGACCCGTTTAATGGCTTTTTGACGCTCGACTTTCAGCCACATCCACAAGCCGGTTAGCGATAACGACGCCAAAACCAACCCGAGAATATTGCTCCAGATCATTTCGCCTATGCCTTTACCAAACCAATAGGCACCGGAATGGATTTCACGCATAAATTGATGCAATGCAACCCGCGGATTTTCTAACGGCGGCATCGCGCTGTTAGCCATCAAAGCCTTTTGATAAGGCTGCCATTGCTGGCCGTCACTACTCACCATCGGCTTACCGTCGGCCATATCGCCACGACCACCCGCAATCGCCAATACTTGACCACTGGCTAAGGTCGACAATTGACGAACACGGCCTTTTAACAAGCTCTTCCATTGACCATCGGCTTGTGACCAAACCGCCATTTTGGTGGCAACAATCGGCAAAGCACTGCCCTGTAAAGCCGCTAAACCGACAATTTCTTGTCCAGCAAAATGGGCGACAGGTATGATTTGTTGGTCTTTGATTTGAGTTAAACCTTGAGCATTACCCAACCAAATCGCACCGTCGCTAGTTTCCAAATAAGCGGTGATTGGTAAATGTTCGGGAATCGATTCAGAGCCCAGCCAAGACATAGGCACATCAATATTGCCGATGCTACGCATTGAAATTAAGCTGCCGGTGATCGCCATCAGCGCCATCGGGATAGCCAAAATAATGCCTATCCAAAGATGAATGCGGCGGGCTGTCCATGATTTTGATTTACTAGCCATAAGATTTTCCTAGAAAGAACTAATAAATTCGATACCGACAACACGACCCACATCTTGAACACCAGAGTTGGTTTCAAATCGTTCATCTGTCAGGTTTTGACCATAGACGGTAGCGGTTAAAGGAAGTTGTGCTAGTTTGAAATCATGACCTAGACCAAAGTCGTAGCGGGTGTAGCCGCCAGACCAAGCACCTAAATCACTTTGTGAGCCTTTATATTTAGGTAGGTATTTGAAAGCACCTGTCAGATTGAAGTTCTCACCCAATACATCAAAACGATGCCCAAATGACATATTCACCTGATTACGGGCGGTCGTACCTAATGCCGCATTATTTAATTTGGTGTAGCTAGTCCAGCCAAAATTGTAGTTAGTGTTGCTGCCAATCTGTCCAGTGCTGGTTACTTCGAAACCATCTCTAACAGTGTTAGATTGGCTATAACATGGATCAAATGGGGTTGTATTATTAGTCACATTAGACGTCGCATTCGCGGCTTGACAGGTCACATGCGAAGTAACGGCCCCCACTTTCTTGTCGTAACTATAACCATAAAGATTTAGCTCATTTTGTGCATCTCTATGAAAATAGTTAACCGCTGGATTAAACCAAGAAGTAACTTGGCCTTGTATCCCAATCTCAGCCTTAATTTGATGCTGCTCTTTAAGCTGTGTACCAGCAGTCACATTCATGCCAGATGAAGAAACATCGGTTTCGCCATAACGACCAATCAATTTCCAGTTTTTAATAAACTCATACCCTGCACCAACATTGAAAAAAGTTGCTGTTGGCAAGGTTTTATTAGTGGTTTTCAAGCTAGAGTTAACTCCACCCGGTGGCTGACTACCACCGGCGTAATAATCTAAACCATGTAATACATCGACCTTATCACCACGGTAACTACCATCTAGGGTTAATTTATCATCAAAAAATTTCTGCTCGACTTGAGCGAACCATCCAAGCGTATCTTCCTCTCTTTGAATTCCTTCGTAATATTGCTGGCCGTTTGGCGCATCCCAATGCATAAAATCGCCACCAACCATCACTCGGGTTTTATCGATGTCCATATTGTGTCTAACATTTAGATGGGTCACTTCATTGATATTTTCTTTATCACCACTAATAGGGCCGCCGAAAACAAAATGTTGCTTATTGGTACTATGAGAAGCATTAATCAAGGTGGTGTGAATGTCATCCCAGCTATAACTAGCATTCATGGCATAAATTTCTGTTCGAGATGGTGCCATCTTCCAGTTACCGGAACCTGAGCCATGAATATTGGCATTTGGAATACCGAAAGAGCTGTCGTCTTTAAACGCCATAAAATCAACCATCAGACCGTTACCTTCGTAACCGCCCTTGAACATCCCGTCAGTTCTGATGCTGCTTCGATTAAAACTACTGGATGTCCCTGGGCCTGTCTGTGGTGTATCTAATGGTTGCCCTGGACCATCGGTACGTTGATGTGAAATCAAACCTTGGACATAACCTTTATCTTCTTGGTCACCAAAGGTTTTACCGTACATTAAGTCACCTTTGACACCATCAAACGATTCGCCAGCAACTCTGGCTTGCCCACCATCTTTAGTGGTTTTGCGAGTACGGATAATAATGAAACCATCGACAGGTGCGCCACCGGGACTGGCTGAACCAGACATTGGCCCCATAGTTAACGCACTGCCACCGCGAACAATTTTGACTTCTTCGATTGCCATGACTGGTAAAGAAGCCATCATCCGAGAAGCCATGTTCGGCTGAAGATAGGCACCATCAACGATATAACGGAAGTTAGAATCGCCTCGAATCGTTAAACCAGAAAAACCTTTACGACTGCCTTGCGTAGCAATGACACCGGTGGCGTTGTCCAATAACTGAAAAACATCCCGCGGCCGAAATTGTTGAATCTGTTCACGCGTAATGGTTTGAGTAATATTTGCAGCGCTGACAGGCAAGCGATAAGCATTCTTAGGGCTTTCAGGTAATAACTCTTCTCTTACACCTTCGGCACTAACCGTCACTTCATCCAAAGTTTGTGCATCTTTAGTCTTTTTCTTATCGTCATCTTTGGCATAAGCGACTTGTGAAATAGCCAAGGCCAAAACACCAATCGCAAATAATGGTTTTGTATTCATTGTTAATCCTTAAATATGAAGTAATTCCGATATTTTTCCTGCTATGCAGCGCGATTTCTGATTGTCTAGCGATAAGCCGACTAAGGCCTAAGTTTAGAAAATTAGAAAACGCCAATATCTCCTCATATAAAGCAAAAATGATGCCAGTTTTTACAATTACTTAAAAATCAAATGCTTGTAAATTTCGAATAGAAATTTTGATATTTTTAACAGCAAAACTGTGGCATATCACACACTAGAAATGTGTTAAATAACCCAGATTAATTAATAACAGCTATAAATTTGATCGATTTTTAGCATAACTAATTTGGCGTTATAGATATTTGTTGGCTATTCATTATTTCAATAACAATTTTAAAAACCCCATATAAAACAATCTATTAGCATCAACTAACACTTATCGAACACAAAGATTAAATCGCCCACGCCAAAAACCAAATCTATAACAGCTTAATTGCATATAATTAAACTATGTTATTTGACACACCCGTTATTTAGCTCATTAAAAATCAATTACTTAAAAATATTAAATACACTTTCAACCCATCACTGTAGGCCCGAATAAGCGCAGCGTTTCGGACTGGACGCTTATGTCAACCATTCAAAGCCTTCGCCGGAAACGCTGCGCTTATTCCGGCCTACGCTTGTAGGGTCTGATTGTTTTCATGGTAGGCTTGCGATTCATAAAATCCTAAGCGGGCCACTAAAATGAATCAAACCTTGTGGAAACAGCATTTCCCTGAATTTGCGGCAAGCACCGATAAAATAGTTACTCAGTTAATGACATCAGCTATTTTGGTATCGATGCCACTTGGTCAGCATGTGTTTTATCCCGGCAAAGCCTGTGAGAATTATTTATTGATGCTGTCTGGCCGTGTCAAAGCGCAAATCCTGTCACCAGATGGCCGTGAGATTGTGCTTTACCATGTCGAGGCGGGTGAATCCTGTGTGTTGACCACATCTTGTTTGCTAGGCGGCAATGATTATCCAGCAGAAGGTTTTACTGAATCAGATGTAACGGCCTTTGTGATTCCGGCGCACATATTCCATCGCTGCCTGGAGCAATCGAGCTTTTTTCGTGAATTTGTATTTCGTAATTTTTCTAAACGCTTGGCCGATGTGATTAAGCGCATGGAGAGTCTGGCGTTTGGCTCAGTGGACCAAAAATTGGCAAAGGCTTTGTTGGCGAGTGGTGAGCAGATGATTCATAAAACTCATAACGAGCTGGCACTGGAATTAGGCACAGCTCGTGAAGTGGTTTCTCGTCATCTTAAACGTTTTGAAAGTTATGGTTGGCTGACATTAAGCCGAGGTTGTATTGCCAATATCAATCTACAGGCATTAAGTAAGCTACTGGATGCTAGTGAAGCGCATTAAGCCTCATTCGGCATCTTGTTTTTGCTCTTCTCCGATAAATTTTAAAATAATGAAACCAATCACAAAACCCAGCACTGCAGCAAAGACTAGAGGTAAAGCAAACGGAATATCGTGATGATCTCTGAGGTTCATGTGTAGGACACTAGACGCTATTTTTAACATTAAATCTAACATTGCATTTCCACCTTGGTTGGCAGGTACTTTAAAAAATGCCGCCCCAGCTAATTTGCTGGGAACGGCTGAATAGAGGATTTTTAAGTACCCTGGTTTTTGGGGATCGCCCCCGAAATAATCACGGGGCAAATGCAATATAAGTAAATGCTGGTAGCTAATCAGTGACTTTGTCACACAGGATTAAAATTATCGGTGGGATGAGAATTGATTGATCACCACTTTACCGCCCGACATCACCAAATCGGGATATTCCAAGCGTTTAAAGTTTTGTAAGGCATCGCCTTTTACCGCGATTAAATCAGCCGGAGCGCCAGCACTTATTGTGCCCAGTGGCGCTAAACCTAACTGTTGCCCTGCTTTAGAAGTCGCGGTTTGTAAAATTTCTAAGGCGGTTTTTCCGGTTAGATGCATCATTAATTGCAACTCGTGAGCATCAATCCCCCAAGGAATATCAGCATGAGCCAATTCTGCGCCATACAAAATTTCCGCGCCTAAAGCGGCCAGCTTTTGGGTGTTGCTAAAAATCCCTGAGCAATGCGATAGCGTATCTAAAGTAGCAATCACTTTGACCTTTTGCTGCACGGCTTGTTGTAGCAAATGATCGGAAATCGCTAAACACGGCATATGCGCCCATTCATCAACACCACCCGCCAAAGCAATCGACACGCCAATGTCTTCCGACAAATGAGCGCTAACCAGCTTGCCATGTTGATGAGCTTCGTCGCTGATTGCTTTCACCAAATCGACACTCAGCATCGGCCAAGGATTTGGGATTTCACTTGGATGCTGACTCCACGGTGCTCCGACTTCGCCACCCGGCTCTAAGGCAATTTTAATCACCGCCGCACCGCCAGCAATTAAGTCTTTAACCGTTTGTCGGGCTTGTTGTTCGCTGGCAACGGTTATGGCAATCGGGTTGTGATTTTGATGGCCATGATGTGCATCCGCGTGACCATGGCCAAAAATCGGTAACGGATAGCCATTAGCGACAGTGATAATCGGCCCAGCGCTTAGTAAGCGTAATTGACCATTGCCGCCAGTTGGTGGCAATAATGGCCCGCCAACATCACGCACCGTGGTAATCCCGTGCGCTAACACGGTGTTTTGCGGCACGTGCTGAAAGGCAAGATGGCCGTGCAACTCGATCAATCCAGGTAATAAAGTAGCATCACCTAAATCAATGGTTTGCGTGGCTTTGGCTTTCAACTGGCTGGCATCGCCAATCGCTTTGATTTTGCCATCGACCACTAACACCGCGGCTGGTTGATGTAATTCGACACCGTCAAAAACCCGCTGCGCTTTTAACAGCAAAGCGGGTGTTTTGTCGGCAGCAACAACGCCACCAGCCCAAAGGCTGGCAGCGATTAAAGCAAGCTTAAATCGACGGATTTGCATTAGAAACTCGCAGCGATACCGACTTGGCCCCAAATGCCAGGCATTTCATAACCCGGGCGATATTGGTAGCGTTTGTCGAATAAATTTTCTACGCCAACAAAGACTTCGCCTTTTTTACCGAGTTGCGGCATTGGGTAGGCTAGACGGGTGTTTGCGACGGTGAAGGCTTCGACTTGATCGGTATTGCTTGCACCCACATTTCGGCTGCGATTAAGCGCCCAAACCCGTGATTGATACTGCATATCAAACGAGAAGCGTAGTGGGCCAATCGAGCCGTTGATACCAGCTGTCACCGCCTGCGCTGGTGTGTAAGGTAAATTATCGATGCTAGGGTTTAGCATGGTTAAGCTGGCAAACATCGTCCAATCGGCAATCAAATCTTGTTTAACCGAGGCTTCAAAACCACGCATCCAATAAGAACCATAGTTGGTATAGTTACCAGACATCAAATCAAATACATAACGGTTTTTGACGTTATCGATAAAGAAGCTCAAATCAATTTTGGTGCTATCAAATGGCGATGCTTTTAAACCGACTTCGGCATGATCGACATTTTCAGGTGACATATTCTGCCAGCCGTTAGCAGAGAAATCGGTAGGTAAGAAACCGTGTGGCACATACGACAACGCGCCCGCATTCGCAGCACCATCAATACCTGGATAGTTAACGCCGTTTGAAACATTACCAAACAGGGTTAAATCTTTTGATACCAACGATAAACCGGCATGTGGCGATGCTTTGGATTGATAGTGGCTGTGATCGTAGTAACGCACACCCACCGAAGGCACTAAGGTCCACTCACTATTTAAGGCAATATCTTGATTTAACGCGACATAAGGTGTGCTGAGTCTAAAAGTTGGCGTCACAATATGGTAAACACTGCTGTTTGATTCCGCGCCGTAATTATCAACTTGACCGTTTTGCCATTCATTATCAATACCGGCTAACACGGTTCCACCGCTCCATGGAGAAAACTGTTCTTTCCAGCGAAAGCCATCCATGCTGTATTGCGATTTCATATCAGAACTTGAATTAGGTGCAGACATAAACGGCTGACCACTCCAACCCGCCCAATAGGTATTTTGTTGTAACCAATTGCCGTCACCGCCATTATGGTAAAGGGTAAATTTGCCTATCCAATCACCATGTTCATGACTGACACTGGCTGCAACCATGCCCGCAGTGGTATCGAATTCACCTTTCGGCGGCGTCACACCGGTTTGCCCCGGATCACCTGAACGATTATTGGCATACAAGAAGTTCACATCACCGCGCCAATTAGAATTCAGTTGATAACCAACTTTACCCATCACATTACGTAATTCACCGTAGCCATTTTTACGATTACCATCGGATTTGGCATAACCTTGAGCCAGCGAGAAATCTAAATCGCCTTTTTTGCCTTGAATATCGGCTTGCTCAGTGATGGTGCCGAAAAAGCCACCGGATAAACGACCGCTACCATGAATACCCTCTTCAATAGCCGACTTACTTTCGAGATTGATAGAGCCAAAGTTATTACCATTAACTTGTGGCTGAGGGCCTTTATAAACCGTAATCGATTTCATGCCATTAACCGGTAACAAATCTAACAGCGGATGACTCCAAGTTGCCATGTACATTGGCACATCATCGATATAGGTTTTGATTTCGCTGCCCGGCCTACCCATGCCCTGACCACGAATCGAAACCGCGCCGCCTTGATCACCACCAAAAGCCCCTACTGGGTTGTAGCGAGAGATTTGTACACCCGGTGTTCTGCGTAATGCCGAGGCAATATCCAGTGCGTTTTGATCTCTGATTTGATCTTCGGACACCACCGCTGAGGTGCTGGAAAAAGGATCAAGACCTATCGATTCAATCACTGGATTGGCGGTAACCACGGTTTCAGCCAAGGTATTGGTTTCGACTGCCGCTTTTGCAGGAGTATTGTTAGATGCTACCGGTTTAGTGTTTGCTTGGGCTTGTTTTTCAATCGTCACCACACCTTGATCAACAAAGCGAAAGCTTAAACCGCTATCTTTTAATAAGCGTTGCAAACCTTGTTCGGTATTAAAGCTGCCTGATAAAGTCGGTGCTTGCTTACCTTCGGCTAGTTCAGCGCTGTAAAGCAACTGCAAACCGCTTTGTTCTGCAAATGCCGATAGCGAAGGAATCAATTTTTGGCTGGGGATGTTAAAGCTGATATTGGCAGAAGCAGCAGCCGGCTGGTTAGCCGGTGCCGCTTCTACTGTGTTTAATTGCGTCGCTATCGCTAGACTTAAGACGCCTAGACGAAAACGGTTTGAGCGTGAAAATAACTGTGTCTTCATGTTAACCCTCTTGTTGTTTTTAGATTTGGTTAGAGGGTAAGACGATGGGGAAAGCAAACACCGTAAAAAATTAATCACTTTTTATGATTTTTTATTTTGCTACCGCCTCGTTTTCTGGCACATAAACAAATGAACCATCTTTCAATCGATAGGTAACACCGGCTTTCATACCTTCTCCTTGGCCAATTTTCCCAGTAGATTCGTATTTTTCCATTTTTTCTCCGTCTTTAATGGTCATTTCCATATTTTCCTGACCGGGATTTTTAATAACGACGACTTTCTCCTCAGTAAAAGGATTCAGTGGATTTTCCATAATGATGATAAATAAAATCGCAATAATGACTAAAAATAAGTCAACCGCATTAACCACCGACAAAATTGGATCGTCCAATTCATCATCTTCTAATATCGATAATTTACGTGTCTTAGACATGATTATTCTCCACTCAAATGGTCACTAGCTATTCTTAGTTCAGTTAATAACCAACGACGACGAACGGTTAATATCACAAAGGTAATTGAGGCTGCTAATAAAGCAGTAATCACCGCAGAAAATGCCACCACTAAATTTTCACTGACATTCTTGGTGTTATTTTCGCTCAGTGATAATAAAGCAGGCCCCATTGGAATCATCGTTGCAACTAAACCTAGCATCGGTGCCGCTCTTGAAACAATTCGGAACGGTTCGAGTCGCTTAAGAATCATTAACTCTAAATCTTCAAAACGACAAAGAGGTGTTTGCTTAACATAGTGCAGCAGAATATTGGGATAAGCTTGCAATTTACGCTCTGCATAGATTCGTTGCCCCCATTCCAAAACGAACATTCCTAATGCAAAAAAAGCAAATAAAAACATGGCAATAATTAAAGCCAATACTGGGGTTAAAAAATATTTAGTGATTTCGTAAAGTGATAATTCGATAAAAGACATAGTAAAAATAATTTATATTAATAAGTATTGAAAATTACAAGCTATTTAAGCTGTACCCTTTTGGTTCTATCATTGCCAGTTTTTTATATTGGAATAGTTGCCAAGCAATCCCCAATAGCAAACTGAATACCGCAGGCAGTAAAAACAGTAATTTCAGCCAATCCTCGTCCTTAGGCTGAGGTTGTTCGACTTTCTCAAGTTTCTGGCCTTGCACAGCATCAACAGCACTACTGATTTCAGGTGCAGCCGTGGCTTGAGCATCTGTCGGTGCTTGGACGCTAATCCCGTAACCAGCCGCCAATTCGGCGACATAGGCTTTGAAAGTTTCATTGGATGAATAAACATCATGTTTAGCGGCTATTTCCTGATAAATCTCAACTAATTCACGCTTGGTTTGTTCATCGGCTTTCCAATAATCCTTGCGGATCGCTTCAATCATTCGCTCAGTAATTTGGGCCAATGCGGTTGGATTATTTTTTTCAAACCATTCACGCATTCCTAAGTTATAGCGATCTTTGACATAGCTCTCATGAAACTCTTGCCATTGATCATCTCGGACCACATTGCGATCCATGGTTTGCCATCCCCAAAAATTGTTGATGGTATTCAACATTTGTAGCGTTCCTGAATAACCTTCTTTTTGCATTTCCTTCATCCAATTCGGATGTTGATAAACCGCACGTAATTCATTAGCCATGAATTTCTCGGCGGTTTCCAGTTTGGTCCGATTAGGATCACGCATATTCGAGATATACAACTGAGGTGCTTTGCCATCGAGATATTTCACCGCCATAGAAATGCCACCTAAATACTCGAAAGGGTGGTCCGTATCTAATAAGCCACGAAGGTTTGATGAGCGGGAGAAAACCGCTGCACTGGTGCCTTTAAGGTGTTCGGCATAGGCATTAATTTCCTTGCCGGAAGCATCTTTAAGCTTCTGACTCCAGTGTGCGGTATTTGGACCATAAGCCCAAGACAGACGAGACAAATAGAGATTTTCCATTTTGCCATCGCCTTCATTCCACTGATCTGAGGCCAAGGTAGCGGGAGTCAACTTTGTACTGTAATCGCCACTTTCATTACCAAAGATTCGAGTTAAGGCATATTCTTCGGCAACATCGTTAGCAATCCCTTGTTTTCGTAATTGCGCCTTGATTCTCAAGGTATTGGCGCGAATCAGATTTTGTGCCGGTGATTCATCCAATTTTGCAATCATGCCGATAGCTTCATTGAATCGCTCCATCACATTGGGGAATTGATCACGGTATAAGCCTGTTAAAGAGATAATGGTGTCGATTCTTGGTCGGCCTAGTTCGGCTTGTGAAATAACCTCCATGCCAATCACTCTGCCGCCTTCGTCCCATTTTGGCTTGGCACCCATTGCATACAAAACTTGCCCTTCCAGCATGCCCATATGGCGCATGGTTTCCGAACTCCACATTGTGAAAGTTAGTTTTTCTGGAAATTTACCGTCATGACTTAGTTTATATTCACGAATCAGATTTTCTATCGCTTGCTTACCCGCCTCATAAGCGGCTTTGGTGGGTACTCGAGATGGATCAAATCCGTACATGTTTCGCCCTGTTGCCAGCGAATCAGGATTACGAATTGGATCGCCACCATAAGAAGGGTCTATCCAACGAGCCGACAATGCTTTTTTAACCGCTTCGGTTTCGTGAATCGCTTTTAAGTCCTCGCGATATTTGCGACCTTTTTCGACCAATGCCCTCTCTTTTTCATCACTAAACGATTCCAAGGCTTGATCGGAATAGACTTTATCGGCGACAAACCGATAAGGTTTACTGGCTTGTAATGTCTTATAGTCATCTTTGAAAATTTGCTTGGCATCAATCCCTAAATAACTATAGAGCGGCTGCCCAAGCATTTGCATGACATTGCTGATACTGTGTTCAAGTTCGGCATCTTTGCCAAATGTATGTAGCCCTAATGGTTGCATTGCTGAACCGAGTTCTTCCAAATAATCTTCAATATCACGAAGAAAATTATCAAAGTCTTTTTCAAGTTCAGCGACCTGACGTTTAAGGTC
>CAIZCB010000125.1 GCA_903931355.1 uncultured Pseudomonadota bacterium | reverse complement strand
TTCGGTAAACACTTTGTCGAAATTCAACGGAATGCCAAAAGCAATTGAAGCCAAAATGGTTAATTTATGACCAGCATCAATCCCTTCAACATCGAAAGTCGGATCAGCTTCGGCATAGCCTAAAGCTTGAGCTTCGGCTAATACATCAGCAAAATCGCGGCCTTTGTCGCGCATTTCGGTGAGGATGAAGTTGCCTGTGCCGTTGATAATCCCTGCTAACCATTTGATCCGGTTGCCGCTAAGCCCTTCGCGAATTGCTTTGATAATAGGAATACCACCAGCAACCGCCGCTTCAAACAACACCATCACCCCTTGTTTGCTGGCTTCGGCGAAAATTTCGTTACCGTGCAAGGCAAGCAAAGCTTTATTAGCAGTGACAACGTGTTTGCCGTTGGCAATCGCGGTTAATACCAGTTTTTTCGCTAAGTCATAACCACCGATTAACTCAACCACAATCTCAATTTCAGGATCGTTAACAATCTCGAAAGGATCGATAGTTAAATCAATATCTTGGGTGTCGCAAATACGTTGCAGACTCAAGTCACGCGCTGATGCACGAGTGACGACAATCTGCCGACCTGCGCGACGCGCAATTTCCTCGGCATTCCTTTTCAGTACATTGACGGTGCCACCACCGACAGTCCCTAATCCTAAAACACCTACTTTTACCGGCTTCAAACCTGACTCCTACTGCTAAACCAAAAATGGCGGCGATTATACAATGACGTTATCTTTCTTGAGCATGTTACGGATGCTGCGAAGCGCCTGCCGCGTTCTATGCTCGTTTTCAATCAAACTAAAGCGAATATGGTCATCGCCATATTGACCAAAACCAACACCCGGCGAGACCGCTACCTTGGCATCGATAATTAATTTTTTAGCGAATTCGATAGAACCCATTGCTTTATAAGCCTCTGGAATCGGCACCCAAACGAACATGGTGGCTTTAGGTTTTTCAACTTTCCAGCCCATCGCGTTTAGACCATCGCACAACACATCACGGCGAACTCGATACATTTCGCAAATTTCTTTAACGCAATCTTGCGGGCCTTCTAAAGCGGTAATCGCCGCGACTTGAATCGGGGTAAAGGTACCGTAGTCCATATAAGACTTAATGCGAGTTAATGCCGACACCAAAGTCGGATTACCGCACATAAACCCTACCCGCCAGCCTGGCATGTTGTAACTTTTTGATAATGAGAAAAACTCAACCGCAATCTCTTTAGCGCCGGGCACTTGCAAAATTGACGGTGCAACATAGCCATCAAACACGATGTCAGCATAAGCGATATCGTGAACAATCCAAATATTGTGTTCTTTACAAATCGCCACCACTTTCTCGAAGAAATCCAATTCCACACATTGGCTGGTTGGATTGCCAGGAAAGTTAAGAATCAACATTTTTGGCTTAGGCCAGCATTCAGCAATCGCTTTGTTTAATTCTTCAAAAAAATCAGTACCCGGTGTTAATGGCACATGGCGCAAATCAGCACCGGCAATCACTACCCCATAAGGATGAATGGGATAAGCAGGATTTGGCACTAAAACTACATCGCCAGGACCTAAAGTGGCCAAAGCTAAGTGCGATAAACCTTCTTTGGAACCAATAGTGACAATCGCTTCGGTGTTGTAATCCAAATCAACATCAAAACGGTTTTTGTACCAAGTACAAATCGCTTTGCGTAATCGTGGGATACCTTTAGAAACTGAATAACGATGGGTATCGCCACGCTCAGCGACTTCCAGCATTTTTTTCAGAATATGCGGCGGTGTTGGTTGATCAGGATTGCCCATCCCAAAATCGATAATGTCCTCACCATCCGCTCGGGCTTTGGCTTTCAGTTCATTAACGATATTAAAAACATAAGGCGGGAGACGGCTGATACGTTGAAATTCTTCCATTAACGACTCTTGTGGCAAGTTTGATAAATTCTAAACAAAGGTGGCTAAGGTACTGGTGTTGCTGGGTATTGTCAATTTCAACAAGGTGAAAACACCCCCTAAGCAAGCTAAATCACTGTTCTAATTGACTAGGATTAGACTCTGTTTGAACGGCTGACTGTTGTTTGTGCTGATGAAGATATGAGCCTCCGACTAAAAAAATCAGCACAATCATATAAACAACCGCTGCAATATTTTTGGCTCTACGTGTAGCATCGTCATCTCTATTTTTCATAGCTCAATTAATTAAATATATAAAAAGATTAATAAAAATATTATTTATAAAAAAACACTATTGTAAACATTAAAATCTTAAACCTATTTACCTTAAATTTACAAAAATAGATAATCGTAATCAGATACACCATAGATTCAATAAAATCGCTA
>CAIZCB010000124.1 GCA_903931355.1 uncultured Pseudomonadota bacterium | reverse complement strand
GTTTAGGATTAAGCCAAATCAAGCGGTCTTGTTCAGGATGAACATAAAAAATCTGTTGGTTTTCTTTAAACACATCAAAGGCAGCCAATGCCATTGGTTTTGTGCCGCCGGTGGCATTAAGGGCGATGCTATTGGCGGGATAACTGCCAACAATGTCGATAATTTGCAGGGTAATCGCTTCTAAATCCCAAGGATCGTCGATGGTGTGGCGCTCGACTTCAACCCCACACTGGCCTTTAAAAATGCTTTCTAGGTATTGACTACGCTGCTGCATATCGGGGCTAACCAACATGATGACTTTTTTGGGGCGTAATTGTTGGTCTAAAACCGGCGTTAGATTTGGAATCGGTTGCGCGGACACTAAAATCAAATGGGTATCGATGGTCATATTTTCGACTATGATTGGCTAAAGTATTGATTCGGTAACTGCATGAGTAGGGTTTTAATGCCGATTTTGCGGGTTTGGGCGGGTAGTATACGATTAATTGTTGCTGTCTGGCCTTGAAAAGCTTGTCAGGATTAGTGCTTAAATGCTTTAAACTGCAACTTTTCGGCGCTAAAAAACGCTCGCTATCGTGTCACTATTTAGTGAATGCACATTTGTTTTATTGGTAATTGTTTAAGGAAATCTATCATGCAAGCCTATTATGAAATTGAAACTGATATTTCTAAAAACCATCAACTTAATTTAGTGCTACCTGATGAAATAGTAAAAGTCGCCATTATTTACGAGTTTTTAGAGCCTAAAAATAATGCAGCTGAAGCATTAAACGCCTTTCTTAACAAATATAAAAACCAAAATGTCGATATTGACACCGAGATTTTTGAAGAAAATAGACACACAGTAACTGATGAAAATATCCCTGTGGCTTTACTCCTTTCTTAGAAAGTTATTTTTCATTCATTAGAGAATAGTTCAGTTAAAACTCTTTTTAGTTCTTCTCTCAGATTGTTTTCACTAGACAATGCTTGTTGAATTTTTTGTGTGTCGGGTCTTACTGTATGCGCCAAAGTATTTCTAATACCCCGCAATAACTTATAACTTTCCAATTTTTGACCGCTTAATTCTTTTTCAAGTTCTAGTTTAGCCTCTTGCCTTGATTCAAATTTTTCGGTTGGTGCAGCAGGATTATTATTTTGAATTTTATAGGTAATGATTGCTTCATAACCTAACATGGCTGCTCTCACATAATCTCGCTGGTTAAGATAAAACATAGCTTTATCTTGTTGTCTTTTATAGAGTTGTTGTTGATCTATCCAGCTAATTCGTTGACGTAAGCTATCTTCAAATAAACTAGCTATGCCTGACAATCCTTTTTCGTTAATTGCATCACGAAAAGTCTTTAGTGGACTCCGAGCATCATTTATATTCAAAATACTTTCATGAAACGCGGCTGTTTTTAATGATGTTGCTGATTTCACCCCTTCTTGGCTTAATAAGTCGGCAAATGGTGCAATATCACCGGTTTTATCAAAGCCATTCAATGCATTAATCCAATCAGCAATACTCAACAAGCCATCTAGGCGCATCACAGGCGTTTCACCATTATTTGTTCGATCCAAAGCCCCATAATAGATACCGGCAATTTCGACATTACGAGCCGATTTCAAGTACATAGCACTTAATAAACCCAACATCGGTAAATGCCGTAACCCATGAGTCAAATCCAGCGAAACTTGGCTATTAGCAACAATATCATTTGCCATTATTTTTAAAATTTCGATCTGACCATTTTGGTCTGCACCATAAGGAATTAATTTTAATTGGCAATTAACGCCTAAACGATTACTAACCGCTTCTCGACAGCCATCTAGCATTATTTGAGTGACTGAATCCGTGCTTACGGCCTCTATTAATGCACACAATTGATTATCTTGTTGGGTGTTTTCAGCCATCCGTTCAAAAAAAACATCCCACATACTACCCGACGTACCAAGAATAACCAGTTGATCGGGCTTTATAGTGTCCGCCAATGCCAAACCAAAAAATTGGCTAGATTTAGGCGTGCCGTCAAAATTGTAATTGGCAACTTGATAGTTACCACCATTATCTTTACGAGCTTTACCTAAAAAACTAATCAAGGTGTGAGTCATTTTAATTCCATCATTTTTCATAAAATTATTAACTTGATAAATCGTCTATCTGTATGAATATTGATTCGGCAACTGCATCGGTATGGTTTTGATGCCGATTTTGCTAGTTTCAGCGAGTAACATTGGAACAAACTGTTGTTCTAACCAGCCTTGAAAAGCTTGCCAGTTTTCTGCGCTGACGGGTTCAAAACCATGCGCTAGAATCGAGAAATTACGAATCTGTAAGTGATTGCTGAGGTTGTCTTGTTGGGTTTTAAAAAACTCAGCCGCCGCACCTTGAGTTTTTAGGCTAACTAATTGCCACGCATTAAACAACCCCGCTTGCCATTGGCCTTTTTTGTTTTGGCTTAAATGCACGCCTTCGGGGATTTGCTCGACAGCGACATCAGCGGTTTTGATATTGCATTGGCTTTCTAAAATCCATTGAGCAGTCCATTCGATCAGGCGATATACCCGCGCTACGGCATCATCGTAGCGACCTTGGGCGGCGCGGCGCTGGGCGTTTAGGTATAAATCCCAAAGTCTGGCGGCTTCGCGTTTTTGGGGATCTTTATTGTTTAATCTTTGGACAATGCCTAGATATTGTTTGTAATTTTCGGGCAATTTCGGCGCGTAGATACTGAGTATTTCTGTGGCTTGTAGATGATTAAAGTTATCCCATTCGGCAAAGGCTTTGCTTAAATCCTTGAATTGATTGTATTGACCACGGATGTCTATTGATGTCGGCGGCTTAATTTGGCTAACCCCCGCTTGCGCTTCGGCATAGGCGTAGCGTTGCCAAGCTTGTTGGTAAGGGGCAATCTGGCGTTGGTAGCGGATTTGCTGGCTGTTTGCCGTCGCAGCATATTGGCCGTCATGAACTTTCTGCAAATCTTTTCTAGCACCCGTGACTAATTGCAGCTGGACATTGGGAAACTCCATCGCCGCCATCACCAACCCAGCAGACATTGATTTGGTGCCGCCGGTGTAATCGGCGGTAATACTGGCTTTGGGGGTTTGGCTGTAGGCTTGTTGAATAGCCTCTAGGCAAGTTTGGTAAATCCCGTCCAAGTCGTCGGATGGGGTTAAGTAAACTTGGTACTGCCCTACTTCCAGTCCTGTTTGGCTGGGAATATTCGGTAAGTTGTCATTTTCATCGCTGAATTTGGCTTTTATACAGTTACCTTTACCAGTAATTTGTTTTTCCGAACCCGGTTGACCAGTGGCGGGGTCTTTATCGGTACAGATAAAAATCACTTGCTCGGGTTGCAGTTCGCTGATTGCGGTGACGATAGGCTGATGGCTACCGCCGACGGTGCAGATGAGGATGTTGGTCATGTTAATTGATGGAAAAATCCAGATGCTGTTTATAAGTTGTCGATAATTGTTGATCGGTTTCGATACAACCAATAAAACCAATATCCTCCAAGGCTTGATAAAGTGGTGCTGGTGTCGTTTTATCCAATCGCTGAGATGCTAAAAGGTCAATAGCCGAAGCCAGAATCTCAGCAAGCGGTTGTTTAAGATTTTCTTGAAGATTCAACAGTTTTTGGCTGTGTATATCATCTAGGTTCGCTTCAATATGCATGTGTTACCTCAAGTTAATCTAGGTTGATCGTCGGTCGCTTGTTGTGCGACCATTAATTTTAATTCGTCATAAGTCATCAGTTTGTCCCGTTTGAGAGAATCAACTTTAGAATAGTGAGGGTATCTTTAAGCCGAACATTGTGTCTAAAAAATTAACGACTGGTATAAACAGCTTTAGCTTGTCTGGCTGATTTACCATTTGGTTCATCCCACCAAGTTTCAGCTTGCCATCGAGATTTAATATCGGCTAATGCAGTTTGTTTCTCATCACCATCTGGTAAGGCTTGCCAAGCCTCTGCCAATGCTTTACCACGCAGTGCATCTTTTTCTGTACAGCGATTTTGCTGGGCGATTTGTGCCAGTTTTTGATTAACCCAAGCCGATTGTGAGGCATTGGCTTGTTGCTGGTTTTGTTGTTTTTCCAACTTTTCAACCACCCTTTCATAAGGTAGTAATCTTATCCAGCCTAAAGGTAGTTTGGGTTCACCAGAAACAACTAAACGTCGAGTTTTTGGAAAATCTCTGCCAATTTTCCCAAGACCGAATAATTCTCTGAATGACTTAACCTGCTGGTCAGATGCCCAATCACCTGTCATTCCCCGCCAACCGCTACCCCATGACATTTGCAAATAAGCCGCTTCTGACTCAGACTCCAACAATCTCAATATCCGCTGGCATTCTTGCTCTGGTGCGGGTTTACTTTGTTGTTTATAAAAATCAATTTCACGTTGCAACCGATATTTGGCATGTTGATTAAGTTGCTGCTTAAGGTCGTCAAAATTTTTAGGAATAATTGAGCTAATCGTTCCCAGTTGTTGCCAG
>CAIZCB010000123.1 GCA_903931355.1 uncultured Pseudomonadota bacterium | reverse complement strand
GGTTTACGTGTAAACAGTGCGAAAGACGATGCTGCTGGTTTGACTATTTCTAATCGTCTTGAATCACAAATTCGCGGCCAAACTGTTGCAATTCGCAACACTAACGATGCGATTTCATTCTCTCAAACAGCTGAAGGCGCACTGACTCAAATCAACAACAACTTGCAAAGAATGCGCGAATTAGCGGTTCAAGCCTCTAACGGTACTAACGGTACCTCTGATAGAGAATTGTTGAACGCTGAGTTCTTACAGTTACAACAAGAGATAGGTCGTATTAAAAACAATACCTATTTCAACGGTAACAATGCCTTGAGTGATAAATCAATCACTATTCAAATTGGTTCCGACACCACTTCATACGACACCATTAAATTACAAGGCATTAATTTAGATAAAGTGTCGGCGGCAGTTAGCACAGGTCTACAAGCACAAACAGCAACCACCACAGCGGCCCCTAAAGCGACGACATTTACTCAAGCACAATTTGACACTTGGAAATCAAGCCTTGCTAGTGCAAATGATCCAAGAGCAAGCAATGTTTTCTTCAATGCGGCTAATGGTCACATCTATGAATTCATTGCTAGCGGCAAAAAATTCGATGCAACTAATGGCTCACCAAGCGCAGTGGCTGGTAGCACAAGCGATGCAATTAGTAATGCAGCTTCGCAATCAATTACAGGTATCGCCGGTGTAGCTGACCAAAAAGGTTATTTGACAACAATTACAAGCGCTAGCGAAAACGCTTTTGTCACTGATATTGCTCGAACTAAAAATCAATCTGTATGGATCAACGCCAATGATGCGGTAACAGAAGGACAATTTGCATATGCAGGCGCACCAGAAACAGGCAAGTTAAGTTGGACTAACTGGGCTGGTGGCGAACCTAATAACGCAGGCAATGAAGATGCTGTTCAACTGTACACCAATGGTCAGTGGAATGATTTACCAGAACAAGCGATTCTTGCCTCTATCGTTGAATACGG
Organism: uncultured Pseudomonadota bacterium; assembly: GCA_903931355.1. Lineage (GTDB taxonomy): Bacteria > Pseudomonadota > Gammaproteobacteria > Methylococcales > Methylomonadaceae > Methylomonas. Next base: position 1,267 of record CAIZCB010000123.1, on the reverse strand, counting down.
TGGCATTGAAGCACCTACTGTTGCTGCAAACACCTCGCAAGCAGTTGTCACTATTGAGGGTACAGCAACTAACGAAGTAAACGGCTTAAAACAATATCAAATCAAATCAGGCGAAACATTCGCCATAACAGGCTCTAGCAACACCAAATTTCGTGATGAAAATGGCAGCTTGATTACTTCCGATACAAATCTACAAGCTGGTCAGTTCGTTTATACCAATGCGGCTGATGCTTTAGTTAGTGCCGATTTTGCTGCTAATGGCTCAGCGGCTAAATTATCAGCAGTACAATCGGTTTCTTACACCACCGCTGGAAGCACAGAAAGTTTGATTTCTAGTAACTCTAATGGTGTCAATATTCTGACTCAGGTTGATGCTCAAGATGCGATCAAACAACTAGACGAAGCTATGAAACAGGTTAACGTTGCCCAGATTCAACAAGGTGCAACTCAAAACCGTCTATCAGCGGTAATTTCTACGCTGACCGTTTCAAACGAGAGTTTCACAAACGCGAAAAGTCATATCTTAGATACTGACTACGCAGCAGAAACAGCACAAATGGCACGTTTCCAAATCTTGCAACAAGCGGGTATGGCAATGTTGGCACAAGCAAACCAATTACCTAATAACGTAATGGTGCTATTGAAATAAGTAGCTTAAGCCTCGCTAAACTTTAATTTAGCGAGGCTACTTTCAGGACATTAACGCCATGGAATCCAAGGTATCGTTAAATTTTTTATGAGGTATATCCTTATGGATATTCAGTCAATTGATAGCACAACTAAATACTCGACAACCAAGAGTGCAACCACCAATACCCAAGCCCAAGCAACCGATGTTTTACTCGATAAGCTAAACCTTGTAGGAAACTCAGGTAGCGCAGCTACTTCGATAACAAAAAATGCACCAGCACCTATCCAAGATATTCAAAAGGCTGCTAATACACTTAACGACTTAGTTAAAAGCCATAATATTTCGGTTGAATTCGATGTTCGCGACAATGGTGGGCAAGTGGTGATTGTGGTTAAAGATACTAAAACTGACGAAATCATTCGCCAGATACCTAGTGAACAAGCAATCGACTTTAGCCGAGCTAATGACCCGAAACAAGGCTTGATCTACAGAAATAATATTTAGTTAGTTGCGACGAGGACATAACGATGGGACTTTCTTCAGCAGGTGTTGGCTCGGGTTTGGATGTAACCAGTTTAGTCCAAAGTTTAATGAAGGCTGAACAAAAACCCTTAGACACCCTCAACACCAAAAAAG
>CAIZCB010000122.1 GCA_903931355.1 uncultured Pseudomonadota bacterium | reverse complement strand
TTCAGTAATTCGAGGATTTAGAATTGATAGCCAAGGCACATTTGCCCAATTACCCGCTCCTGCACTTCCAGAGATTATGTAGTCTGAATATTGATTCGAAATAATGCTACTAATCTCATCCTTGAAATCCTGTCGAATAATTTTAGCAATTGGATGATCTTTAAATTGTTCACGGGTTGCTGTTGGCCATCCCGCTAAAATTTGGGTGATAAGTGATCTGAGCATGAGGTTAGGGATTTGAAGTAGGGTGGGCTCCGCCCACCAAATTGAAGCTGGTGTGTACCAAATTCATCAAAAAGTTAAATGGTTGTCATTGCTTACGTTGTTATTAGCCTACGTTACAGAAAGTCGGTATTGCATAGGCTGATGGTGGGCGGAGCCCACCCTACGGGGTATTGGTAACTGTTAGGCGCAAGCTACAAATCCAGCATTTTATCCCACTAATCGGTAATGTGTGCTTCTTCCTGAGCTCTCGGCTTTTGCCAATACCTTTAGCTCAATCAATTTTAGAATGTCGCGATGGGCGGTGTCTTGTGAGCATTTAGCGAGTTTGGCCCATTTGCTGGTGGTGAGATTGCCTTCAACGCCGGCGAGCATTTTGTTGAGGACTTTGATTTGGCGGGGGTTAAGCTCGATGTTGCTCAGTTTTTCCCAAGTACGGGCTTTGTTTAATACCACCGCAAGTGTTTGTTCGGCTTGGGCTATGGCGGCTTGTAAACAATTTAGAAACCATAACAACCATTCAGTCACATTGATATTGCCTTTTTGGCTGCGCTCCAAAATTGCGTAATAGTCGTTACGCTGTTGTTGGATTTGCGCGGATAGGCTGTAGAAGCGTTGTGTGAGTTGTTCGGAACGGGCTAAGGCCATATCGCCAACGGCTCTAGCGATGCGGCCATTGCCATCATCAAAAGGGTGTAAGGTGACTAGCCAAAAATGCGCTAGTCCGGCTTTTAAAACTGGATCAAGATCAGTGGGTTGTTCAAACCAAGTCAAAAATTGCTGAATTTCTGAGGCTAAACGCTCTGCGGGTGGGGCGGTGTAATGGACTTTTTCGTGGCCAATTGGGCCCGATATAACTTGCATCGGTCCATTCGAGTCGTCGCGCCATGTCGCTACTCTTATCGCTGATAAGCCACTACGACCCGTGGCAAATAATGCGCCATGCCATGCAAATAAGCGGTCGGCAGTTAATGGTGTTGCATAATTTTGGGTGGCATCAAGCATGATTTCGACGATGCCTTCGACATTGCGATCAATGCGCGGCAGTGTGGCAATGTCTAAGCCTAGTTTTTGGGCGAGTGATAATCTGACTTGTTCGCTATCGAGTTGTAGATTTTCGATTTGGCTGGTTTTTAGTACGTCTTGGGTGAGGGTTTGTAGCCAAGTTTCATCGCGCAGTTGAAAACCGAGGCTTTCCATTTTGCCTAATAAACGGCCTTGGGCGTGACGAATTGCCGCTAGTGGTGAGCTTAGGGCTTTGATGTCGTATTGCCAATTCGGCCAGTTTGGATCTTGCCGATGTTGAGGATATCCTGTCCGGTATAGGCTTGGGTTA
>CAIZCB010000121.1 GCA_903931355.1 uncultured Pseudomonadota bacterium | reverse complement strand
TTTGCTTACCATTAAGCATTTAGCTAGAATCCATAAGACATCGCACAGATGGTTTAGTAAGTAATATTTGTATTTTGTAGTCTTCTACCGCACAGGTAGCTTAGAAATCACGGGGAAACAAACCAAACTGGTCCGAATAAAAAAAGCCCTGTTCTTTGTTTTCTGGAAACGTTATTTCTCCATAACGTTTTGATTTCGCCCTCATCACCTGCTCTTCTTGATCTTGCTCGGTATCGCTATCAAGCAATCGACGAAGAGCAGCTTGATAATCTCTCTCCAGCCAGATTCTTGATTTCATTTCACTGCTTAAAGGCAATGCGGCTTTAATATTCTGCCTACCAGCAACCGGAATCAACTCACCACTTTCGATTTTTTCACACAATACAAGCTCACCATTCTGCCAAACCAAATACAGTGTTATATCTGGACTACTTTCCCGAAAACGATTGAGCTGTTGCGGTACTGCCGTTAACCACCAACATTCGCTTAACCACCCTTGCAATACCTGAGGACCTTTAGTTTGATATTGGGTCAGACTGTTATTGATTGCTTGATGTTCTAAATCAGCTAATTGCTGTTTGGGACGTAAATTTTCTGGTTGTTGTATGCGGGGAATCGCATTAATAGCTGCGTTGATTACCGATTCATCAACTAATTGAGTTAAATCATGTGTGACCAGTTTTAAGCTATTAACTTCATAGCCAGGCCGGCAATAGGCCGGTTTACCGTTTTGGCGCAAGGCTTTTAAGTTGTACTGCATGATGGCGATATTGGCCTGTTCAACAGCCGCTTGTCGATGACGACGCACTCTGCCTGCCAGCTGAATAATCGAGCGGTAAGAAGAAGGCTCAATGATTGCCCAATCAAAATCATGATCTCGCCCAACCTCTTCAACCGGCGTTGCAACCAAAATAAACAACACATTTTCGGCATTCGTTGAATCAAGATGCTGCCGAATCAGTGGATTATCAAAGGCTTTTGGCATGGTGCCTGACTTTTCTTTGCGCTTTAAAACCTCGTCTAAATGTTGCTCTTGCTCATGGCGTAATAACAGCACTTGGCGACTGTGGTAAGCCATTACTTTTGGGGTTATCGATTCATCCCACTCTGCTTTTAATAAAAAATGGGTTAAATCGATGCACGGTGGAATATTCGCCATCCGAACAACACCAAACGACACCTGTTTGCCGGTTTTTTGATCAATGCTGGCGTGTTGCTGATGTAGATTAATCGCCGTTTCTTTGATCTTGGCAAAATACTGTTGTTTTAACGATGCTTGGTCATTTTTAGCTAAAAATAAATCATCACAGCGAACGATATACGCTTTACGTTTAACTGGCTGTTGTTCAAGTTTGGTAACTCGCTTAGCGATAAACTGCCGATGAAAGTTTTGATAGGTTTGACAACGCTCGATTGAATCGGTGTTCTCCAAGCGATGAACATCCGTTCCAAATTCATCAACCCATGCACAAGCTACTTGGGGACTTGAAGCTTTGAAATGACTATGCAAAGTCCAACCAGCTTGATAGGCATTAAAAAATCCTTCAGCTAATGCTGGTGGAATAGTTGCTGAGGAAATCATGACTTTTCGGCCTAACATCCCCGCTAAATGAATTAAGCGCCCAATGGCGATTAGGTCTTTACCATCAAAATCATCGACTTCATCAATCACCAAATCTGACGACAATAATCGCAAACTAGGCAAAATATACTTACCGCCACGGGTCGTTTCGGAAGCTGCAATGATGTGATCGATAGTACAAGCTAAAACAGGCTTATACAAAAAGGCTTTATTTTTCTCGGCTAATTTAGGTTTGTATTTGGGGATGACGGCATCCAAAAAGTCAGCTGTAGGTGCATCGGCATAATCTAAATCTTCGCTTAACAAGGCATCTAAAGACTCTGAACCCGAATCTTCAAAATCAGCTTGCTCATCGACTTTTAATTTGGCTTTTTCGTGGAGTTCTTTAACAGCAGACGAGCCAATTAAAACGGCAAGTTCGTCATTTTTTAAGCCAATACGCTCCCGATACTCATCACCGGTTTGAAGAGTTAAAGTACGCAACCCCAAAGCCAGAATGAAACGCAGACTTTCGCCATCGTCGGATAAGGCTCGCATGATTTTAGCGTTGGCAATCGTTTTGCCACAGCCGGTACTCGCCATATTGACAATAAACCAGCCATAGCCTTTATCGTTTAAGCTTTGCTGTTCGGCTTTAAAGTGATTGATCTTTTCGACCGATTTGTCTTGCCATTGATAGCCATCAGGACTTTTTTGTTTTAAGTTTTTAATGTCATAAGCCCTATCCATGTCAGTAGTAAAGCGCGATAGGTTCTGACTGATACGCATGGCATGATTACTAACATTGACCAAATGCTCATCCAATTTTTGCTTAGGCTGTCGATTCTTGTCGGTATTGGCAAGCAACGAAATTTCAGTTTTCCAATTCTTGTCAGCATCACATGACGAATAATAGTGATCACCCAACATCAAACACAAACGAGCATGATGTAACACTAAGCGATAAGCACCATTATCTAGCAATTGTTGAATTTGAGGCTCGAGCGGCAATAATTTTGCAGACCACTTTTTTAGTTGCTTTAGCCAAGGAGTTGACTGACTAAGCAAGCCTTCTGGGAACTCAAAACAGGCTTTTAGGCGTTTTTCATCATCATTTTGATTTTGATAACTCCATGAAGCAGAGATACTTTTCAACATTCTTTGCAAGCTTTCCCTAGGTTGCTTGTCTTCCAGTCTTGGATTAGCGCTAGAAGGCAATCGATGATGAGTCATAATCAACCAGCCAACCAGTTGAGCTATCGGTGGCAAACCATCTAATGGCTTAAGATTGTTACTGGTAACAATTTGTTTAAGTGTTTGCTCGTTAAAATCCCCGCTCGCTAATAGCATTAACCAAGCTTCATCGGTGTTACCGGCTTGTTGAACCAGTGCATTGAGCAGCAAGCATGAAATCCATTCATGGCGTAATGGATCGCCTAGTCTGCTATTGGTTTTTAATTTGCTTTGAAATAGCGCTGTCGCTTTTCCCCAATCGTGTAATAAAGCTGCAATCGCTACTAAGGCTTTAATAACCGGCAAATATTGCCAATCGTTTTCCCAATCATTAGTCATCAAATTTTTCCGTGTAGTGTTTACTGGCACAATCCCCTCCGCATTAAATCGCTTCCGATTCCCCACAATCCAAACCAACTCACTCCGACTTCTCGACCGTATCCAATGACAGGCTACGGCTGTGTTTTTAGTGGCAGTCTTGCGTAGCAGGGTTTTCACCGCAATTAAGCCGTCTTCGGTAATCACGGTTTGCCAAGTGTTGTCGCCAATGCGGTTGGCGAAGGCGTCGAGGACGCGGCGGGTGCGATTGATGGCTTTTTTTTCGCATTGGCTGATGAAGGTGACTATCATGGCATTAGTCCTTTTCGTTGATTTTTTCTGGAAAAGGCATGCTCCGCCATGCCCCAACTAATGCCTTGATAGAATCAGGCCAATTTGCTGCTGTTTTTTCTTCAATAAGTTGGTATAGCCATTGTTGGGTAGAAAGCCCAGCGGCTTTAGCAGCGGCACTCATTTTTGCTTCGGTGATGTCGTCTATTTCTAATATCAGTTGTTTCATAATGATCTCGATTTCTTTAACAAAGCAAATTCTTTATCTACTCTTTTCATCTACTCCCAACGCGGATTGCTTAACTTGTTCAAACATAAAGTCGAGGGCTTTGTGTTCGGTGAATTTTTGCAAGATTTGTTGGCGAAATTCTTGTTCGGTCATTTTTTCTTTGGCGCAAACAAACGCCCAAGGCAGAACAATGGCGTCTTTGATTAAGTCGGCGACATCAAACACTAATGCCCCGCGTCGAGTTTTGCCGTGCATGACGGCGAAACCGTGTGGAATGCCTAGCACCCAAAGCGTGGTGGCGGCTAGGCCGTAGGCGAGATAGTTGCCGTGGTTTAGAAAGCCGTTGGCTAAATCGGTGGCTTCGCGTTCGCGGACGAAATCACCGAGTTTGGTGGTTTTGGCGGCGTAGCGGTAAAGCTGTTTGGTGAGCAGCGCTTCTTTTTGTAACAGGTCGCCGACTTTTTCGGCGTGTTGGATTTGTTGGCTGTAGCCGTTGAGGGCGTTATTGAGTTCGTGGTCGTCGATGAAAAAGTTCTCCGCTTTTAAATCGCGGTCTTTTTGCCAAATGCGTTGCAGGTATTCGGTACGGGCGTGTTGAAAGGTTTTGGCAACGGTTAAGCGCTTGCTGTCGTCAAACCAGAAACTTAGCCAACCTTGGACGTATTCGGTGGGGCGGTATTCGCTTTGCGGAGTTAGCCATTCGATTTCGCTGCCGGTAAATAACGGTGAGCCACCGCCACCGCAGAATCCTACTAACACCCCTGCACTGGCTAACATTCGCATTGCGGCTTGGGTAATTGATGTGCCGGTACCTAATAATATGACGGTGGTGTTGGCTATCGGGATATTCCAATAGTAGTTTTG
>CAIZCB010000120.1 GCA_903931355.1 uncultured Pseudomonadota bacterium | reverse complement strand
CTGCCGTTCTGATTGATATAAACAAATTAAGTTGAAAAGCTTGTCAACCTAGACGACTTAAGCCAAATTAAGTTAAATTACAAACAAGGAGGTTTTAAAAGTTATGCCCCATTCCACACCTGTTATCCCGATAAACAGCTATCGATTTTACTTTGACAAACCTCAGACACTACGATTACCTGAATATGCAGGCTCAGCTTGGCGCGGTGCCTTAGGTCACGCTTTAAAAAGAACGGTTTGCGTAGTTAGAAACACGCCCTGCAACCAATGCTTGCTACAAAATGCTTGTGCCTACAGTTATATTTTTGAAACACCGCCACCCGCCAACAGCGAAAAAATGCGTAAGTACACAGCGGCACCGCATCCGTTTGTGTTGCAGTTAGACCAAGCAACCCCTGAAAACCCGCAGCAATACACTTTGAATTTGATTCTATTTGGACACGGTCAGCGTTACTTGCCATATTTGATTCAAGCCTTAAAAACTGCCGGAGAAGACGGTATCGGTGCGAGTAGACAACCGTTACAGTTGCTGAAAATCGATCACATCAGCCACAACCAAAATGCCAATACCATTTACCAGAATGGTTCATTAGCACCACAAGCCAACAACGCCGCTATCGACATTCCACCCATGCCGAATAGCATAGAAATCACCTTACATACCCCAGTCAGAATCAAACAAGATGGCAAAAACCTAACCGCAGCCAGCTTTAATTTTGGCGCTTTCTTTAACACCCTATTAAGACGAATTTCGCTGATCAGCTATTTTCACACCGACACGCCCTTAGAAACCGATTTTGCAGGACTCAGCCAGCAAGCTAGAACCATCCAATTTAATAGCCAACAATTAAAATGGTACGACTGGACACGTTTTTCATCACGACAAAAAACCGAAATGAATATGGGCGGCGTGGTTGGGACGTTACAGTTAAATATGGCTGGCCTAGAAAACTTCTGGCCTTATTTATGGTTAGGCCAATGGACCCATCTTGGTAAAGGCACCAGTATGGGCATGGGTGCTTATTCGATCAAAATCAGCGACTAACCGCCAATGAATTCAAAGACCATACTGTTGGCGGTCACAGGTTTAACACCGCAAGTTGTTACCGAAACCCTCTACGCCATCTATCAGCAAGGCCAGTCTATGCCGGCTGAAATTCATATTCTCACCACCGCCGAAGGTTATCAACGCGCCAAAGCATTACTGATTGAGGAGGGCTGGTTAGCCAAGTTTTACAGCGATTACCAACTCGCCAAACCGCCATTTACCGAACAGCACATCCATTGCCTTGCTACCGAAAGTGGCGATATTAAAAGCCCAGCCGATAATCAAATTATGGCCGATACGATTAGCGAATCGATACGCCAATTCACTGCCGACAGCCATAGCCATTTACATGTATCAATCGCTGGTGGCAGAAAAACCATGAGCTATTACGCCGGTCACGCACTATCACTGTATGGCCGTCCTCAAGATCGTCTTAGCCATGTACTAATCACAGCCGAATACGAAACCCATCCCTTGTTTTATTATCCAACCCCGTATTCACAGATTATCTACAGCAACGACGCCAGCCGAAAAGCACTGGATACCCAAAATGCCGAAGTTACCTTGATTGACATAGCCTTTGTCAGATTAAGACATGGTTTAGATCAGGCTTTATTAGAAGGAAAAAGCAGTTTTAGCGCCGCCGTTAACAAAGCCCAACAAATGTTAGGGCCAGCGTTCTTAACCATTGATAGCAAACAATTGAAATTGGTTATTAAAGATCAAACCATCAAATTAACGCCCGCAGATTTTGCCTTTTACCAATGGCTATTAAATCGTCAAGCCAAGGCTGAAATTGCCCCAACTTGTCCCAGCAACGGTGCGCCTGATAAAGATTACGCCGAACAATACCTATTGTATTACCGGCAATTACAAGACTCAGATAGAACCCATCAAACCTTGGTAGAGGGCATGAGCAAAGTATTTTTTGAACAACGTAAATCGCGGATTAATAAACAACTAAAACAAACACTACACCACGCCGCCGCGCCTTATTTAATTAGCCCATTTGGCAAAAGACCGCAAACCCGCTATCGGATAGGGTTAGAGGTTGAGCAGATACAGATAATTCATACAACTGGAAATTTGGCATGAAACAACACGATCACACCGTCATTGGCTGTTTATTACATGACATCGGCAAATTTTTT
>CAIZCB010000119.1 GCA_903931355.1 uncultured Pseudomonadota bacterium | reverse complement strand
CGGGTTTAACAACGGCGGTTTATGTCGCTTATAAAGGTGAATCTAAAGAATTATGGATTCCATTAACCTATTTTGCCTTGATGGAATTGTTGCAAGCGGCAACTTACGTTTACATCAATTTATGTGATGACCCGCATAATCAAGTGCTGACCTTGTTAGGGTATTTACATATCGCCTTCCAGCCGTTTTTCGTCAACATGGTGGCGATGTACTTCATCCCAGAAAGCGTCAAACTTAAAATCAGAACTGCGGTTTATACCTTGTGCAGCATCAGCACCTTAGCGATGTTAATTAAAATGTATCCGTTTGCATGGGCGGGAAGCTGCGTACCGGGTATCGAAGGTTTCTGCGGTATTCAAACCTGTTCAGTATCGGGTGATTGGCATATCGCTTGGCAAATGCCTTTAAACGGCTTGATGTCGGGTAATGTCAGCTGGTTGCCTGGTTATACTTGGGGCTTACATGCGTTTTCATACATTTTATCGGCGTTTTATTTGCCATTGATGTACGGTTCATGGCGTTTTGTGGCGTTCCATTATTTAATCGGCCCTTGGATTTCTGACGTTACCACTGATGATCCCAATGAATACGCAGCGGTTTGGTGCTTGTTCTCGATTGCCTTGTGCGTATCGGTGATTAAAACCCCAATCAGAAAATACCTGCATGTTAAAAAATGGCCTTTTTATAACCGTGAAGTAGGCGATAGCCTGTAAAAAACAATGACGATTAGCAAACCCGAGATTCTTCAAGCCTATCAATTTCGCCACGCCTGCAAAGAGTTTGATGCAGAGCGCAAAATTAGCGAGGATGATTTTAGTTTTATTTTAGAAACCGCCCGTTTATCGCCAAGTTCGTTTGGTATCGAGCCGTGGAAGTTTTTAGTGATACAAAATCCAGCCTTGCGCGAGAAATTGAAGCAACATACTTGGGGTGGGCAAAAACAATTGCCTACCGCTAGTCATGTGCTGCTGACTTTGGTGAGAAAAAGCCATTTTATGCGTTATGACAGTGCTTTTGTTCAACACTTCATGCGTGAAGTGCAGCAATTTCCAGAAGATATCATTGCTTTGCGGTCGTCATTTTTAGAACAATTCCAACGCGAGGATTTTGATTTATTAAGTTCTGAGCGTGCAATGACCGATTGGTCGGGCAAACAAACCTATATCCCGCTTGCCAATATGCTGACGGCAGCGGCGATGATAGGCGTGGACTCTTGCCCGATTGAAGGTTTTACTCAAAAGGCTGTTGAGCGAGTTTTAGCGGATGAAATCGGTTTGGATTTGCAGCAATGGGGCGTGGCGTATTTAGTGGCGTTTGGTTATCGTAAGGAACAACCAGCGAGGGATAAAACTCGGCAGGGGTTGGATGCGGTGGTGGAGTGGGTTAATTAGAATAAGCCTGCCGGAAGATTTATTTTAAGGAGTTTTTCATGCCAACTATTAGTATGTTTTACGGAATTATTATTCGGATGATGTTTATGGATACCCAGCAACATCATTTACCGCATCTTCATATTGAGTATCAAGGTGTTCAAGCGGTAATTTCTATACCTGATGGAAATCTTCTGGAAGGCGATATCCCCGCCAAAAAATTACGTATGGTTCAGGCATGGATAGCGATTCACGAAGATGAGTTGATGGCTGATTGGTCATTGGCGGTTAATGGCCAGCCTGTATTTCCGATTGATCCTCTTCGTTAAGGAGATTTGTCATGATTGCTGTTAATACCGTAGAAACCATTGCCGATTATGGATTGCTTCTAACCTTTAATAGCGGTGAATGTCGTCGCTTTGATATGAAACCATATTTGAACTATCCAGTATTTCAGCGCTTAATTAATCCAGGTTTTTTTCTTTTAGCGAAGGTCGATTATG